>CAIWVX010000405.1 GCA_903916205.1 uncultured beta proteobacterium | reverse complement strand
GGGTGTTTGCGCATCTCACCGCCGCTACATGCATGCCGTATGCGTCACGTCGGGCGGCCGTGGCCAGAAAATGGCGGGACAATTTGGCCAGTTCGTCGATTGACAGGCAGGTGCCGATCACCGGGCAATGGTACTTGTCCTGCAGTTCCCAGAGCTTGGCTCGCTTAACCGATTTGCGGACGACATCGGCGGTGATTGGGGGTGTTATGGCATGTTGAGTTCCAGCCGCAGCGAGGACGACAGCCGGTTTGTTCTTTAGCGTAGGGGGCGGATTCACTACGCGCACTTTCTGGAAATCGACTGCTGAACCCTCGGGGATCGATGTGTCCCTGGGCCAATGTCGCTGGTCACGGTGTGGATTGGATCACGCTCGAGAATCTCGGCCAGTTGCTGTGAATGCTGGCGGAGATGGCGATCAGCCCTCGGGTCGGCTGCGATTTGCTCGAGCAGCATCACCGCCAGATAGGCCGAGCGCGGACATCCGTTCTCCATATGCTGGGCCAGATGAGCCAGGGCGCCGGACAGCATGCAGGCCGGTGCTTGTTCGTGGTATGTGCTCAGAACGTCCATGAATAACTCCCGAGTTTTTGATAAATGCCAGCGATTTTGGACGCTAAAAACGAAGAATCTTGGTCGGTGGTCAGGCGGCCTGTGTTGATGTATGGAGCTGGTTGCAGGGTCGTTGCAGCATGATATCAATGAGAACGATTCTTATTCTAAATGATAATCGTTATCAAATGCAACACAATTTCAATTTCTGCTTTCTTGGTGAGCTATTGTCTGCTGGGTTATAGGCCGCATCCAGCAAGCGCGCCAATTGGCTTTACAGAGGGTGCCGGAAATGGCGGCTATACCCGGCTGATGAAGAGTGTCAATCCTTCGGCATAAATGCGGGGCATCAACCACCACCGCTAGCGCCTGTTTTTGACCTGCTGCGTCGGTTGAGCTTGACCTTGGACGGGGCATCAACAATACTTCTCCCTCGCAGCCGGGCAGTACTCGCTAGCGAATGCGAGCCGCACTTGATTAACGTTTGTAGTGAGATGCGCTCAAATGAATGAGCATAGAAATCTGAAAAACGCCGGTCTTAAGGTAACTCATCCGAGAGTCAGGATTCTTTCGCTTTTTCGAACGTCCGAAGCGCGGCATCTCAGCGCAGAGGAAGTCTTCCAGCAGTTGGTCTTGCAGCAATCGAGGATAGGTCTGGCCACCGTCTACCGGGTGCTTATGCAGTTGGAGGAGGCCGGCGTGCTAAGACGCAGTAGTTTTAGCTTCAACAAGGCTGTCGTATTTGAACTCAACGAGAAAAAGCATCACGATCATTTGATTTGTCTGCGTTGCGGGCGCACTGATGAGTTTTACGACGCCATAATCGAAAGACAGCAGAAAGCCGTCGCCGATTCTTTCGGCTATACGCTGAGTGATCATCAGCTTGAACTGTATGGCTATTGCGCGCATTGCGCCGCCGAGCGTGCAGAAAAAAGCTGATCGAAGCCACCCACGGCACCCATCCATCCTATGCCCAACGGAGTTTTCCGAAAACCAGGGTATGGTGTAGTCAATACAGGCAACTTCCTCTTGTACGACTCAGACTCAGGCGTGTTCTGCAAATAGCAGATGTCGGCCTTGCCCGAGACGCCTCCAATCAAGCGGCCAAAGACTTTTTCAGCCCGCCCGTTGACGGATCAGGCATTGCTTTGCCTCTGCTTGAGCCAGCGCCCCGAACTCATTGCCGGCGAGGCTGCGTCACTGAAAAACTAGGGTATCTCACTTGATGCTGGCAGCCTTTCGATGCGAATCAGAGCTCAGCGGCTGGTAAGCGTCGCATTGCTGACCGAGTTGGAGCGGTAGTCCGATGGCCGTTCAGGCCGAACTTCCGCTGGTCAGGTGTGTGAGACCAAGGGCAGTTGATGGATCTGAAACCAGTCATTGAATATTTCAGCATGGCGGTCTACCTCGGCCTGAACGGTTAGTGAGGTCATACGGCGTGGGCAACGGCTCTAGTTAGCAT
>CAIWVX010000404.1 GCA_903916205.1 uncultured beta proteobacterium | reverse complement strand
TACCGCCAGTTCTTTGAACTCAAATGTGTACGCTTGTTTCGATAATTTCATCTTCTATCTTCCAAAAGTAACGTCAATTTTACGTCACCCTTGGCAGACGAAATTTCGGGGGAAGCTCACATTGGACAAAGCTTAAACTTCAGTTTCAAAGTAACAATGAGGTAAAATCCTCCGCTTTGGCAAAATCAACTGGATTAGAAATGGCTTTGATCGTTCAAAAATTCGGCGGCACTTCAGTGGCAACGGTCGAGCGCATCAAAAATGTCGCTCAGCGGGTTGCTCGATGGAAAAAACAGGGGCATGACATTATCGTTGTTCCTTCGGCCATGTCCGGCGAAACCAACCGTCTGATTGGACTCGCCAAGGACATATCGGACTCACCCGACCCGCGTGAGCTTGATGTTATCGCCTCGACTGGCGAGCAGGTTACCGTCGGCTTGTTGGCATTAGCCTTACAAAGCGAGGGTTTAAAGGCAAAAAGCTATACCGGTGCGCAGGTTAAAGTGTTGACCAACAGCGTCTTTACCAAAGCACGTATTCTGCAAATTGACGATTCAAAAATCCGCCATGATCTGACGAACGGCTATGTGGTGGTCGTTGCCGGGTTTCAAGGCGCGGACGAAGAAGGCAATATCACCACGCTCGGGCGCGGTGGTTCTGACACCTCGGCCGTGGCGCTGGCGGCGGCCTTGAATGCTGACGAATGCCAGATTTATACCGACGTTGACGGCGTCTACACCACGGATCCTCGCGTTGTTCCCGAGGCCCGAAAGCTCGACACCATTACCTTTGAAGAAATGCTTGAAATGGCCAGTCTCGGCTCAAAGGTTCTACAGATTCGCTCTGTCGAGTTCGCCGGTAAATACAAAGTCAAATTGCGTGTGCTTTCAAGCTTCGATGACGAAGGAGAGGGTACGCTAATCACTATTGAAGAGGACAAAAACATGGAGCACCCGATCATTTCCGGCATCGCCTTCAATCGCGACGAAGCCAAGCTAACCATCCTCGGGGTCCCCGATTTGCCCGGTATCGCCTACAAAATTCTGGGGCCGATTGCCGATGCCAATATCGACGTCGATATGATCATTCAGAACGTTGGTCAGGACGGCACCACCGACTTTTCATTTACGGTCAATCGCGCTGACTACACCGCTGGGCTAGAGATTCTCAAAGCAACAGCAACGGCGATGAATGCCAGAGGCGTGGTCGGCGACAATAAGACCTGCAAAGTATCGGGCGTGGGTGTCGGTATGCGTTCACACCCCGGCGTTGCCAGCAAAATGTTCAAAGTTTTAGCTTCAGAAGGCATCAACATTCAGATGATTTCAACGTCTGAAATTAAAATATCGGTGGTCATCGAAGAAAAGTATCTGGAATTAGCGGTTCGCGTTCTGCACAAGGCTTTCGGTCTGGACAAGAGCGAATAATTTGGCACAGATAAGTTAGCGGACTTGAGGCGCAGGCTTAGTCCACCAACCGCCACCCAGCGACTGAAAGAGTGTTGCCGTATCGCCTAATCGCATGGCGTGTGCCTGAGCAAGATTCATTGAGGCTTGGCGGTAGTTTTGCTCGGCACCAATCAGGGCCAGGCGATCAATATAGCCACGGGTATGCTGCTTGCGCATCAATTCCATTGAGATTTTTGTGGTGCGCTCAACGTCCGCTGCGGCGCTAAAAGCTTGGGCGTCGGAGTGAACGGCGTAGAGCGCATCAGCGACATTCTGGAAGGCGGCAATGACCGTTGACTGGTATTGCGCCGCCATCTGGCGCACGCCCTCCTCCATCGCCCGCTGACGATACTTCAAGGTGCCGCCATCAAAGACGCTTTGCGTCATGTTGGCGGCGAGGTTAAACAGCACCCCCGAGTTCCAGAACATCTGGCTGAAATGACTGGCCGCCCCACCCCACGAGGCATCAATGGCGAACTGTGGCAAGCGGTTAGCCATCGCCACACCGAGTTGCGCCGTCGTCGAATGCCATTGCTCTTCAGCGGCGCGCACATCAGGACGCTGATCGACGATCTGTGACGGCAGACTCAAAGGCAGTTCTTGCGGCAATTTGAGCGAGGCCAGTTCAAAGGTCTCCGGCAATTCGACATCCTGAACACCGCCAACTAAAACACGTAACAGATTGCGGTTCTGCTCATACTGCTTCTGCAACGGCGGTAGAAGTTGTTTTGACTGCGCCAGAACGCTTTCCTGGAGTGCCAAATCCAAACGTGAGGCAGAACCCGCATTGAATTGGCGGGCCAGCAAATCGACCCACTGCGTATTGGCCGCAATAATCTCTTGGGTCGTGGTGATTTGCTGGCGTAACAAAGCCTCCTGAATGGCGGCCGCGACGACATTAGTGGCCAGTGTGATGTAAGCCGCTTCGAGCTGGAAGTGCTGAATTTTAGCTTGCGATTCAAGCGACTCAACGAGCCGACGATTGATGCCAAAAACATCAGGAACATAACCGACGGTCATTTGTGCGGTATGAAAGTTGTAAATAACCGGGCCACTGTATGGCGCGGCTCCGCCTTGGCTGGCAGGCGTTCCCTGAAAGGTCTTGATTTCCGAACCATCACCCTGAATGCCCGGCGAATTTCCGCCCAGATTGCCGGCTAGCTTAGTACGGCTGGGTGAATAACCGGCTTGCACGGTCGGAAAGAAAAAGCCCCGCTGGGCAGAAACATTGGCCTGTGCCGCACGTAACGAAGCTTGCGCGGCTTCAATCGTTGGATTGGCGGCGAAGGCTTTTTCAATGAGCGCATTCAGTTGCGGTGACTGAAATAATGTCCACCAGTCGGCCTTAATTTCCTGGGAAGCAACAAAGCGCTGTTCTTCTCCGCCAAGCGGCGGGGCCGATACCGTGACTTCAGGAAGCGGCGAGGGCGAAAAGCCCTTTGATGCCGGCGGCGACGGACGCAAAAAATCAGGGCCGACCGCGCAACCACTTAGCACGCTGGACAAGGCAAGCGCCCATACGCAACAAAAGCGTCGTGCTCCGATCTGATTAAATAATTTTGAATCCATTATTGTGCCCGTCGTTTTACGTTGAACTGAAGCTCAAGTTTCTGCAAGCACATTATCAGAATCAGATAGGCTTTCCAGATCATACGAATAGTCGTAGAAGTCACCAAATAAGCGAATAACCATAGGCAATATCATCAAGGTGAATATCGTGCCACTGACAATGCCGCCAACAATGACACAGGCAAAGGGGCGCTGAGTTTCGCTACCGATTCCTTGTGATAGGGCCGCAGGTAACAGGCCCAGACCCGCCATCAATGCTGTCATCAGGATCGGGCGTAAACGAATGGCCGCGCCTTCGATAATGGCAAGATGCACTGAGGCTCCCTCACGGACGCGCAGGACGACCTCTTCCAACATAATGACGCCATTCTGAACAGAGATACCCGCCACCGCAATGAAGCCTACGGCCGCCGAAACCGAAAGGTGCAGCCCGGCCAAACCAAGCGCGGCAAGACCACCGACCAAGGTAAAAGGCACAATCCCAAGGATAATGCTGGCAATGCGCACTGAACGAAACGCCCAAAAAAGCAATGAGAAGATCAGCAACACCGTCAGCGGTACGATGACCATTAGACGCTTTGTGGCGCGTTGCGAATTTTCAAACTGTCCGCCCCAGGTCAACGAATACCCTGCCGGAAGCTTGACTTGTTTGGCAACGGTCTTTTGCGCCTCGGCGACAAAACTGCCCTGGTCGCGACCCAGCAGATTCATTTTAACGATGACCATGCGTGATCCGGCTTCACGGAAAATACGCGAGGCACCGAGGCGAACTTCAATCGAGGCCACATCACTGAGTGAAATCGTGCCGGGCCCGTTGCCCACCACCGTGCCCGGCAACGCCAGTTGAAGTCCCCGAATAGCATCAATGGCATTGCGGTACTTTTCACCCAAACGAACGACCACATCAAAGCGCTTATCCCCTTCAAAAAAACTGGTGACACCGGCCCCTGACATCGCCTGGCTGATCAAGGCATTAACGTCGTTGATTGAAATGCCATAACGGGCCAATCGAGCACGGTCTGGTTTAATCACCACTTCGGTCTGACCACCGATTTGGGTGGCGGCCACGTCACTCGCGCCACGAATGCCCTGAATCACCGCCGCTACTTCAGCCCCTTTGTCGTCCAGAATCTGGAGATTATTACCAATGATCTTGGCCACAATTTCACCACGGAAACCCGACAAAGCTTCCTCGACATTATCCTGAATGACTTGCGAAAAGTTGGCGGAAATACCAGGAATAACCGCCAATTTATCGGACATATCGGCCACGAGTTTGTCTTTGGCGCTGAAGCGCCATTGACTACGGGGCTTAAGGTCGACCAAGAGTTCCAAGTTATTTTGCCCCTTCGGATCGGAACCATCATCAGGTCGCCCCACTTGCGTAATGATGTGTGCGACTTCGGGATACTCCAGCAACTTGGCGCGAATAATATGCTCAATCTGTTTCGTGGTATCGAGCGCCGCTGAGGTAGGAAGGGTCACCGTCAGCCAGATATTGCCCTCATCCAATTTAGGCAGAAACTCACTCCCCAAGCGTGACGCCAGTGACAGCGCCAAGATAACAGGCACCAAAGAAATCAGCACGGCAAGGCGAGCGCGTTTCATCAGAAAAGTCAGTGTCAGGCGATAACGTTCCTGCAAGCGTTCCAGCCAGGGTTTGTGCTTTTCGATCAAGGTGCCGTTTTGCAGCGCATAAGAAAGCAAGGTTGGCAGCAAAGTGAAGGTCAGCAATACCGCGCCGAGCAAGGCGAAACTGAGGGTTAATGCAACGGGGGTAAAGATTTTTCCTTCAACGCGCTGAAAGGTAAAAATCGGCACAAACGCCAAAATGATGATGGCTTTGGAGAACAGAACCGGATGCGACATATCGGATATGGCGCGGTGCAATATGCCCATGCGGTAAAGTCGCGCATCGGGCGTAGCACCGCCGTAGCCTGGTTTCAGCGCTAGACGAACCATCAAGGTTTCGACAATAACTACGGCACTGTCGATGATGATGCCAAAGTCAACCGCGCCCAAAGAAATCAGGTTGGCAGACACGCCGCGAGCGTTCATCAGAATAAACGCAAATAACAGCGCCAACGGGATGACCGTGGCCACGATCAAGGCCGCCCGCCAACTGGAAAGAAAAATAACCAGCACCGCAATAACCAGCAACGCGCCGACGGTCAGATTCTCAACCACCGTGGCCACGGTATGGCGCACCAATTCAGTCCGGTCGTAGATCGGCGCGATTCTTACCCCCGGCGGAAGCTTGGTTTGAAGTTGAGCAATGCGCTGTTTAAGCTCGGCATTGATCTTGGCCGGATTACCGCCCTTGGTCATCGAGACGATGCCTTCGATAATACTGTCGCGTCTGTCCGAAGCCGCAATGCCGTAACGCACACGTTCGCCTTCGCGGACTTCGGCCACATCGCCGACGGTAATGGCTCTTCCCTGACGCGAAGCGATCACCACATTGCGAATGTCAGCCAAACTCGCAAAAAGCCCCTCGGAACGGACAACCAGCGCCGTATCGCCCTGACGCAACAAACCGCCACCAGCACTCCCATTAGCACTATTGACGGCCTGATTAAGCTGATCCAAGGTGACTTGATATTTGCGTAAGGCCAGCGGATTGACGGCGATCTGATACTCCTTAATCGCTCCGCCAAAGCTCACCACATCAGCCACACCGGGCGTCATGCGCAAGACCGGGCGCACCGTCCAGTCTTGCAAGGTTCTCACCTCGGTATCGGTCAGTTCAGGGGCTTCGATGGTGTAACGGTAAACTTCACCCACGGCGGTAGACAAGGGGGCCAACTGAGGTTGAACGCCCGGCGGCAACGTGATGGTCGAGAGTTTTTCGGTCACTTGTTGACGAGAGAAATAATCGTCGGTTCCGTCGGCAAAGGTGAGCGTCACAATCGACAGACCGCTCATCGTCACCGAGCGCACATTAGTCAAGCGCGGAATGCCCGAAACTTCGCGTTCAATCGGCAGCGTAACAGCACGCTCCATGTCTTGCGGGGCTTGCCCCGGAAATTGGGAAATAATCCTGACCTGAACATCCTGAACATCAGGAAAAGCCTCGATGGGCAGGTTCGACAAGGCATAAGCGCCAAAAGCGATCAGCGCAGCAACAAGCACCAGAATAAAGACGCGCTGTATCTGCGCGAAAGCAATTAGGCGATCAATCACGATTTGCTGCCGACACGCGCCATCAATTCAGCGTCGAGCAAAAGGGTGCCGGTAACGACGATACGCTCGCCCCCCTGAAGTCCCTCACTGATACAACTGAAATCCCCTCCTCGGATTTGCAAGGTGACTTTGCGACGCAGAAAGTCGCCGGGAGAATTTTCGACATAAACATACGAGTAAACGCCCTGATTGACGACAGAACTGTTCGGAACGCAGACGCCGTTGCCACGATCTTGGAGAACATAGGCACGCACAAACATTTCCGGCAACAGTTTTCGTGCTCCGTTTTCAACACGGGCGCGAATCGTGACCCGACGGGAGTTCGGGTCGACAACCTGTCCGAGCTGAATGATTTTGGCCATAAAACGTTCGCCAGGGAAAGCATCGCTTTCAACACTGACGGCGCTACCCAGTTTGACTTTGGAAACAATATTTTCTGGCAGATCAATCATCAACCACAGCGATTTTGGATCGGTCACCACAAAAAGCGGGGCTGGGAGCGAGGGATTAACTTCAAGCGCGGGGGTGGCGGTGCGTTCGGTGACGACGCCGTTGCTCGGGCTTGAAAGCAAAACGCGTTGACCGGTGATCGTTAAATTGAAGGGATTTAAGTTTTTGATTCGCGTCTCAGCGCGTACGGTTTCGGCTTTGGCTTGGGCAAAATCGGATTCCACCGCTTCCCAGTCTTTCACCGAGATCGCCTCGCCAGGAACTAGTTCTTTGGCGCGCTCAAACGCGAGGCGCTTACGCTCTTCATCGGCTCGTGCCTTATTGAGATCGGCATTCGCCGTACCAAAATCCGGCGAATCAATTTCTGCCAACACCTGCCCGGCCTTCACCGAATCGCCTACGGCGGCTTTTAGCTCGACGATGCGGCCTGAAAAACCAACACTCATGCGAGCGGTGACATCTTCGTTGTAGGCCAAACGCGCACTTAACGCATCGGTCAGCGGCATGGGAGACGGCTGGATAGCTTGCGACTGAATCATCGACAGTTGCGGGGCATCCGCCGGATAGCGCAAGACATCCGCGCCCACACGCGTCGCCGAAGGAACGACAAGCTCGCCTTTTCGAGGCAATGACACCGAGGAGCGGCTCCAGAAAAACCATCCCGCGAGTAAAGACAAAACCAGAATCGACAGTGCGATCCTGAGCCACTTGTTATTCATACGAGCCCCTAAAAGCGTTCACGACATCATCCCAATCCAGAAAAATGCATAACCCTTCACCACAGAGGCACAGAGGTTTCGCAGAGTAAAAACACTTTAGAACAAGGGTTGCCTCTGCGCTTTCTCTG
>CAIWVX010000403.1 GCA_903916205.1 uncultured beta proteobacterium | reverse complement strand
GTTTTTGTTGTTGTTGATGAATCGCACACGACTGGGACTCTTCGTCCGTGCCGTGACACAAAATCGCGCGATGGCGGGCTGTGTTGGCGTCCCCACGGCCAAAATTGACAGTGCCGCTTTTGCACTCGGTGCCGGTATCGCGGGCTTAGGTGGTGTGGCGTTATCCCAAATCGCCAACGTCGGCCCCGACATGGGCCAAGGCTATATTGTCGATTCCTTCATGGTTGTTGTTCTAGGCGGCGTCGGGCAACTTGCTGGAGCCGTTTGGGCGGCACTGGGTCTGGGTATCGTCACTAAATTCATTGAAGGTTGGGCCGGTGCGGTTGTCGCCAAAATTGTTGTATTGACCTTCATCATTGTCTTCATCCAGAAGCGGCCACAGGGTCTGTTCGCCCTCAAGGGCCGATTCGTCGAGAATTGATATGGAACGAACCTCTTTTGTCATGCGCTTTGTCACCGCGACGCCAAAATCAACTTGGCTGGCACTGGCTTTCTTTGCAGCACTGACGCTGCTGGTGTTGCCGCTACTGCATCTGGTGGTGCCGACGGCGAGTATTTTTCATGTTTCCGCTTATGTCATCACCGTCGGCGGCAAGATCATGTGCTACGCCATTGTTGCCGTGGCGATGGACTTAATCTGGGGCTATGCCGGTATTCTCAGTTTGGGTCACGGCGTATTTTTTGCCCTCGGCGGCTACATGTTCGGCCAGTACCTAATGCGTCAAATTGGCCTTGATGGGGCTTATCACGCCGCATTACCCGACTTCATGGTGTTTCTCGATTGGAAGGCTTTCCCGTGGTACTGGGCGGGTACTGACAGCTTTGCCTTTACGCTATTTAAGGTCGTTGCCGTTCCTGGATTGCTGGCCTTCATCTTCGGTTTTTTCGCCTTTCGTTCGCGCATCAAAGGCGTGTATTTTTCGATTATTACCCAAGCGCTGACCTTCGCTACGATGCTGCTGTTTTTCCGCAATGAAACCGGATTTGGGGGTAACAACGGATTTACCGATTTCAAACGGCTGCTTGACCTGCCGATTACCACGCCAGAAATGCGCGTGACGCTGTTCGGACTTTCGGCACTGATGCTGCTCTTTACTTTGCTGCTCGGTCGTTATCTCACCGCCTCCAAGTTTGGCCGGGTGCTCACCGCGATCCGCGACGCCGAAAGCCGCGTCATGTTCATTGGCTATAACCCGCTTTACTTCAAGCTCTTTATCTGGACGTTATCCGCCATGTTGTGTGCCGTTGCCGGAGCGCTTTACGTGCCGCAGGTTGGCATTATCAATCCGGGCGAAATGTCACCGGCCAACTCCATAGAAATCGCCATCTGGGTTGCCGTCGGAGGCCGTGCCACACTCATTGGCCCGGTTATCGGTGCGCTCATTGTCAATCTCTCAAAGAGTTTTTTTACCCAGACCTTTCCCGACTACTGGCTGTTTTTTCTGGGCGCTTTGTTTGTTCTCGTCACCTTATTTCTTCCTCATGGCGTGGTCGGTTTGTGGAAGAAAATCAGGGACACCATGCGGAGCAAAAAAGCATGAGCCGCGTTGATGCCATCGCTCAGGATGGCGCTGAAAACAGCGCCACTGATTTCGGTCACCCGCTTGATGTTAATGCGCTGGATCTTTCGCATAACGTCATCCTCTATCTGGATAACATCACGGTTTCTTTCGACGGCTTTAAAGCGCTGAACAAGCTCTCTTTGTCGATTGACGCGGGTGAATTGCGCTGCATTATCGGCCCCAATGGGGCGGGTAAAACGACCATGATGGATGTCATCACCGGCAAGACGCGACCTGATCGCGGCAAAGCCTTCTTCGGTCAAACGCTTGATTTGACGCATATGAGCGAGCCAGAAATCGCTCATGCCGGCATCGGTCGTAAATTTCAGAAGCCGACCATTTTTGAAAATCACACGGTCTTTGAGAACCTTGAACTGGCGATGAAAACCGACAAGCGCGTGCGTAGCAGTTTGTTTTCAACCCTCAACGACGAAACCCGTGATCGTATTGCCGATACCCTTCAAGTGATCCGCCTCAACAGCCAGGCTGAACGCCCTGCTGGCCTACTTTCACACGGACAAAAACAGTGGCTTGAAATCGGCATGTTGTTAATGCAAGGCCCCAAACTGCTATTGCTTGATGAGCCGGTAGCGGGGATGACGGACGATGAAACAGCGCGTACCGGTGAACTGTTTAAATCGCTGGCGGGCAAGCATTCATTGGTGGTGGTCGAACATGACATGGCCTTTATTGAACAACTTGGCGGCAAAGTGACCGTCCTGCACGAAGGCTCGGTGCTCGCCGAGGGGGACCTAGCTACGGTGCAGAACGATCCGCGAGTTATTGAAGTTTATCTAGGGCGCTGAACATGCTGAAAGTCGAAAATCTCAATCAGTACTATGGCGGCAGACACATCTTGCGTGACGTGAGTTTTAGCGAGCCAATCGGCAAAGTGACCACGCTTCTGGGGCGCAATGGGGTGGGCAAAACGACGCTGCTGAAATGTCTAACCGGGCTGGTTGCGGTAAAAACAGGAAGTATTTCTTTCTCAGGTAAAAACATCACTCAAGCCCCTTCGCATCAACGCGTTGCGGCCGGAATCGGCTATGTGCCGCAGGGGCGCGAGATTTTTCCGCGTCTGACGGTTGAGGAAAATCTGCGTATGGGCTTGGCAACGCGCCCCGCTAACACGCCGATTCCCGAACGTATTTTTGAGATGTTTCCTGTCCTCAAGCAAATGTTGCGGCGACGCGGCGGTGATCTCTCTGGCGGCCAGCAACAACAACTCGCCATTGGTCGCGCCTTGGCTTTCGGCCCCCGATTATTGATTCTTGACGAACCGACGGAGGGCATTCAGCCTTCGATCATCAAGGATATTGAACGGGCCATTCGCAGTCTTGCGCAGGAAGGTCAAATGGCCATTTTGCTGGTCGAACAATACTATGACTTCGCGCGAGCGCTGGCCGATCACTATCTGGTTATGGAGCGGGGAGAAATAATCAAGCAGGGTGAGGGGTGTAACATGGAAAATGACGGGGTTCGAGAAACGCTTTCCGTCTAAAAATGCATAACCCTTCACCGCAGAGGCACAGAGGCACAGAGGTTTCGCAGAGCACACACTTTAGAACAAGGGTTGTCTCTGCGCTTTCTCTGTGTCTCTGTGGTGGATTTTTTAATTTTTTCACAGTCACTGATTTCTCACCTCATGTTTCTTCAGGAACGTCTTGGCTGCGGGCGAGCTTGGAATGCTGAGTAGTTACGATTCGGAAACTTAATGCAAAACCCTCCGCCTTCAAATCATGCTTGGTATGCCAAGCTCCAACTCGGCTTCTCGCGTATCGGCAGCGGTACGGTGCTTAGCGAACGTCGGCACAGCGGGCCACTCAGAGTGCAGAAAGCACTGTACCCCGAAGGTGAATCTGTTTGCCAAATCCTTTTGCTGCACCCGCCGTCGGGCATTGCGGGCGGCGATCACTTGCATATTGCGGCGGGCGTCGGCCCCCAAGCGCATGCGCAAATCACCACACCCGGAGCCGGAAAATGGTATCGCTCTGGCGGCGCTGAAGCCTCGCAAACGATTGAATTCAAAGTGGCCTCGGGGAGTGTGCTTGAATGGTTGCCGCAAGAAACAATCATTTTTGACGGCGCCCAAAGTCAAATGAACATCGGGGTGCAGATGGTCGCCGATAGTCGTTATTTCGGCTGGGAAATACTCTGTCTCGGACGTCGCGCCGCAGGCGAACGTTTCACCTACGGCCACGTTGGACTGCATACACGAATCGACTGCGCAGGGAAACCCCTGTGGTTGGAACGGGGCCATATTCGTGACCGTGATCCGCTGTTGGATAGCCCCACGGGTTGGGCTGGGGCGTCGGTATGCGGTACGCTCCTAGCCACCTTGCAGCCCGACGACAGTGTTTCAGCCTTGCTCGAAGCGTGTCGCGCCATTCATCCGGCGGACGCCGCCGAAAATTCTCTGACAGCCTTGCCCGGCTTACTTGTAGCCCGCTATCTCGGACATAATAGCGAAGCCGCACGGCACTGGTTTATCGCTCTTTGGCAGTTTCTTCGACCGCTTCTTCTCGGTCGCCCTGCCCTACCACCGCGCATCTGGAACACCTAATTTTTCAGGAGATTGTATGGAACTGACCCCCCGTGAGAAAGATAAATTACTGATTTTTACCGCCGCCTTGCTCGCCGAAAGACGTCAAGCGCGAGGGCTCAAACTTAATTATCCCGAAGCCGTCGCGCTGATTAGCTGCGCCATTATGGAAGGGGCGCGTGATGGCCGTAGCGTCGCCGATCTAATGAGCGAAGGCACCCGAATTTTGTCTCGTGATCAGGTGATGGAGGGCGTCCCAGAAATGATTCCCGAAATTCAGGTGGAAGCCACTTTCCCGGATGGCACCAAGCTTGTCACCGTACACAATCCGATTGTTTAAGCCAAGGAGTAGAAATTATGATCCCCGGTGAATTGTTTGTTGAACCCGGCGAAAGGGTTCTAAATGCCGAACGTCAAACGCTGAGCATGGTTGTCGCCAACACCGGCGACCGACCGATTCAAGTAGGTTCGCATTACCATTTTTTTGAAACCAATGCCGCGCTGTCTTTTGACCGCCATGCCGCGCGCGGTTTCCGCCTTGATATTGCTGCCGGTACCGCCGTGCGTTTTGAACCGGGGCAGACACGTACCGTGCAGCTTATTGCCCTTGCCGGCGAACGCAAGGTTTTTGGTTTCCGTGACCTCGTACAAGGAGCGTTGTAATGAGCGTAAAAATTTCTCGTCAAGCCTATGCCGAAATGTTTGGCCCGACGCTCGGTGATCGACTGCGTCTGGCGGATACAGAACTGTTCATCGAAGTCGAAAAAGATTTCACCATCTACGGCGAAGAAGTCAAGTTCGGCGGAGGTAAGGTGATTCGTGACGGCATGGGGCAAAGCCAGCGCACGGCGGCGGAAGTGGTCGATACGGTCATTACCAACGCCCTAATCATTGATGCGGTCATGGGCATCGTCAAGGCCGATATTGGACTCAAAGAGGGGCGCATCGCCGCCATCGGCAAAGCGGGCAATCCCGACATTCAGCCGGGCGTCACCCTCGTTATCGGACCGGGAACCGAAGTCATTGCCGGTGAAGGCATGATCGTTACCGCAGGCGGCATCGACAGCCACATTCACTTCATTTGCCCACAGCAGATCGAAGAAGCGCTGATGTCCGGCGTCACGACGATGATCGGTGGCGGCACTGGCCCCGCGACCGGAACCTTTGCCACCACCTGTACGCCCGGCCCTTGGCATATTCACCGGATGCTTGAAGCGGCTGAAGCCTTTCCGATGAATCTTGGTTTTTTTGGTAAAGGTAACGCCAGCTTGCCGGAGGCGTTACGCGAGCAAGTTGCCGCTGGGGCGATGGGCTTGAAGCTCCATGAAGACTGGGGAACGACGCCCGCCGCGATTGACTGCTGCCTGACGGTGGCCGATGAAATGGATGTTCAGGTCGCCATTCACTCCGACACGCTGAACGAATCCGGTTTTGTCGAGGCCACCCTTGACGCCTTCAAGGGGCGCACCATCCACACCTTCCACACGGAAGGCGCGGGTGGCGGTCATGCGCCGGACATCATTCGTGCCGCCGCCCTGCCCAATGTGTTGCCCAGCTCGACCAATCCGACCATGCCTTATACGGTGAATACCATCGACGAGCATCTCGATATGCTGATGGTTTGCCACCACCTTGATCCGTCGATTGCTGAGGATGTTGCTTTTGCTGAATCACGCATTCGCCGCGAAACCATCGCCGCCGAAGATATTCTTCATGACATTGGGGCTTTTTCAATGATGAGTTCCGACTCGCAGGCGATGGGGCGGGTCGGTGAAGTCATTATCCGTACCTGGCAAGCCGCGCACAAAATGAAGGTGCAGCGCGGTGCATTGAAGGAAGACAGTGCGCGTAATGATAACTACCGTGTTAAACGCTACATCGCCAAATACACCATCAACCCGGCGATTACTCACGGCATTGCGCATACCGTTGGTTCCATTGAAGTGGGCAAACTGGCTGATTTAGTCCTCTGGAAACCGGCTTTCTTTGGCGTTAAACCGAGCCTGATTCTTAAGTGCGGGATGATTGCCGCCGCCGCGATGGGCGACCCGAATGCGTCGATCCCGACGCCACAGCCAGTACATTACCGTCCGATGTTCGGCAGTTTTGGCAAGGCGTTGAAAACATCCGTGACCTTTGTTTCCCAAGCCGCGCTGAAAAATCCGGCGGTACAAGCACTTGGCCTGAGCAAACCGCTGATTGCCGTTTCAGGAACGCGCGCCCTACAGAAGTCAGATATGGTGCTAAACGGGGCGACGCCAAAAATTGACGTCGATCCCGAAACCTATGCGGTTCGTGCTGACGGGGAGTTGCTGGTCTGCGAACCGGCCAGCACCCTGCCGATGACGCAGCGCTACTTCTTGTTTTAATCCGCCATGCTCATTCTCAATCAAAGAACCACTCAAGCCCCCAGCGATAGCGTTGCGCTGGCCTACGACGAACGTAAACGCAGTCGTCTGCGCGTCACGCTAGCCTCTGGCTTTGAGGCCGGAATTTTCCTTGAACGCGGCGATCATCTGCACGGCGGCGACCGACTTTTGGCCGAAGACGGCAGCGCCGTCATTGAGATTTATGCGGCACCCGAACAGTTGATTGAAGCGCTGGCAGAAACGCCCTTGCTCTTTGCCCGAGCCGCCTATCATCTTGGAAATCGTCATGTGCCGGTACAACTGATTCACGCCTCGGGGGCAGGACAAAGCGGCGGTTCCCTGCGTTTTCAGGCCGATCATGTGCTGGCTGAAATGGTGCGTGGCCTAGGGTGTTCAATCCGCGAAACGGAGGCCCCGTTTGAACCCGAAACCGGAGCCTACGGAGCGCAGGGTGCTCATACGCATCAGGCTAACGCGCACGCGGTTGATCCCCATGATCCAGGTCATGGGCCGCATCGTTCAGTGCCGAAAATTCACCAGTTTAAGCCGACTCAAAAAGCGTGAATTCTTCTTGTTCACTGGCCTTGGTGCGCTTGCTCCAGCTCACCAGTCCGACCTTGCCGGTGGGGGCTTATACCTACTCGCAGGGGCTTGAATGGGCCGTTGAATCAGGACGACTGCTTAATGAAGCGGACGCCGGGCTATGGATTGGTGATCTACTAACCGCGTCTATCGGTTGTTTGGAAGCGCCCCTGTTGGGCGCTCTAATGACGCATTGGGCGACTGAGGATATGGACTCAATTCGGCGCTTGGACGCCGAATTTCTAGCCCGTCGTGAGAGCGCTGAATTACGTGCCGAAACGTTGCAGATGGGCTTTTCACTCAAACGTTTGCTTGCTGACCTAAACGATCCGCTGTTGGCAACCATGCGCGAACGACTCAATGACTGGCCAGAAGTCGCTTTTCCGACAGTCTGGTCGGGCATCGCCTCGGCTTGGAAAATCGAACCTCTGGCGGCACTCGCGGGCTATCTTTGGTCTTGGGCGGAAAATCAAGTCATGGCCGCGCTCAAGGCGGTTCCGCTCGGGCAGGCGGCGGGTCAGCGGCTGCTGGCCGAACTCGGCCAAAAAATTCCTGCCGTGGCCGCGCGAGCGCTTCTCTTGCCGGAGGATGAGTGGTCTAATTTCGCTCCGGTCTATTCAATTTGCAGTGCCCGACACGAAACTCAATATTCACGCCTTTTCCGTTCTTGAGACACGATTATGACAAAGACTTCCCCCCGCCCCCATTCTGCCCCTTTGCGCGTCGGTATCGGCGGCCCCGTTGGCTCAGGCAAAACCGCGCTAACCCTAGCCTTATGTCGGGCGCTGCGCGATGAAGTCGATATGGCAGTAGTCACCAATGACATTTACACCGCCGAAGACGCCAAATTTTTGGTCAGCCATGCGGCACTCGATCCGGCACGCATCATCGGCGTTGAAACTGGCGGCTGTCCGCATACCGCGATCCGCGAGGATGCCTCAATCAACCTCGAAGCCATTGATCGACTGCAACGCGCATTCCCCGAGGTGCAACTGATTCTTGTTGAATCCGGCGGTGATAACCTCGCGGCCACCTTTTCACCCGAGCTTTCTGATCTAACGCTGTACGTTATCGACGTCGCCGCAGGTGAAAAAATCCCACGCAAGGGCGGCCCGGGGATCACCAAGTCCGACCTGTTAATCATCAACAAAATCGACCTCGCCCCGATGGTCGGTGCCTCGCTGGAAATCATGGCGCACGATGCTCAAGTACAACGCGGAAAGCGCCCCTTTGTTTTTACCAACTTGAAAACCGGCCAAGGTCTGGAAGAGATCATCACCTTCATTCGCGAACGCGGCATGATGAGTTACCCGCCCATAGATAGGCTCAGCGGTGAGTTAGCGTGAGTGACGAGGTTTTAAGTCGCAGCGCACTGAATGAGGCCGACTTGCCCGATTATGTGGGCATCGGCATAAATCAGGTGCGTCTGGTGACAACACTGGCGCTTGCGCATGAAGCCCAGGCGGCGCTGATGGCCGCAGAGTGCATCGGTTTTGATACAGAATCCAAGCCGACTTTTCTGAAAGGCGAAGTCTCCACCGGCCCGCATTGGGTGCAACTGGCCACGGAGGATTATGCGTATCTTTTCCCCGTTTCTTTTGCCCCCTGTACGGCGGTGCTCAAGCTCATCCTCGAATCGCAGCAGGTGTTGAAAATTGGCTTTGGCCTCGGCAATGACCGCAGCGCCTTGAAAAACAAGCTGGGGATTACACTGAATAACGTCATTGATATGGGCGAGATTTTGCGCGGAGCCGGACATCGCGGCACCGTCGGCGCCAAAGTCGCGGTGGCTCATTTTTTTGGCGAAAAACTACAAAAATCGAAAAAAATCGGGACTAGCAATTGGGCCAACCTGCCCTTGAATGAACGCCAAATGCTTTACGCCGCGAACGACGCGCATGTGGCTTTAAAAATCTACAAAGCTTGGAAAGTCACCAAGCTTACGCTTTGATTTCGAGAATACGCGGAGTCTGAACCATCAAGTCGATACGATAAAAGCATTGAATACGTCGTCTCCAGTGGGTTGGTTTACTCCGCTGAGTTCATTTTCTGCCTCCTGCGGTAAAGTGATTTCGGAAACTCACTTTACCCATCCGCATCACTTCGGGGTGAGGCAGACTAGATGATTTTCAGATCATGGTTTTCTGTTTTATCTGCGCTTAAAAACGCGGTCTTTCCCTAATTATTTTTGCTTGTGTAATGTATAAAATTTGATACACTGTCCGCAGGAGGCGGTATGGATGAAAAGCCAATTGCGTGGCGCGGGTCTTCTTTTAAGGATTTGACGGATGATAAAACATTCTCATCCGATGCACGGAAAGAAGTGGGGCGCCAATTGCGCAAGATTCAACGCGGGGACGATCCTGATGACTGGAAACCATTCGATGCGCTTGGTGCTGGAACGAAGGAACTCCGCATCAGTCTTGGCGACGGTTGGTTCAGAGTGATGTACGTCGCAAAATTTCCTGAAGCCGTCTATGTACTACATTGCTTCAAGAAAAAGACGAAAACCACCAGCGGCCCCGACAAAGCGCTTGCAGCCTCTCGTTACAAGTTTCTTATCCAAGAAAGGAATAACAAATGAAAGCTAAAACCGAAACGATGCACATTACCCCTGTTGGCGGGAATATCTTTGCTGATTTGGGGTTTGAGCCAGAAGAAGCCGCAAGGCTTCTTGCAGAAACAGATAAGGTCATCTCTGAAAAACTCGCCATCAAAGAATCGTTGATGGGTGAATTAGCCGTCTGGATTGACGAGAAGAAATTGAAGCAATCAGATGCGGCTCAAATTCTCGGAGTTACACGTCCTCGGGTTTCCGACGTTATCAACAAAAAAGCCATTAAATTCACCATTGATGCATTGGTGGACATGCTGTCTAGGGCAGGCAAACACGTTCAGTTGTCAGTTCAATAATATTTCGACCCTTGCTCGGAAACGGTGGTTGCCATGATTTTTTTGGTTTCAGTGCAGAAAAACAGAAAACCGTGGTCCCCAATTAGTTTACGAATGCTGTAGTGTTTGAAGCGAATCCGCGCTCTGACCTGTTCCATTAGTCGCGGTGTACACACCGCCTCAGACGCTGACGTAATTTCAGTTGTCAATTCAAATGTTGCGAGTTTTAAAGTTGTCCGGTTCTGTAGCAC
>CAIWVX010000402.1 GCA_903916205.1 uncultured beta proteobacterium | reverse complement strand
GCGTTTTGCCCCTTCATGACGTTGTTGATCAACGTGAGCATGTCGGATGGGTCGTTGTCTTTGAGGATGTAGCCGTCTGAACCGGCGCGGATGGCGGCAATCAGGTCTTCATGGGCATTGGAGACGGTGAGGATAATAATGCGCGCATCAATTTCGAGGTCGCGCAGAGTGCGCAGGGTTTCCAGACCGTAGCGTGTGCAAGGGCTTCATCTTGCGCACCTTCCGCTCAGTGCGTCCGCGTGCGCAAGATAAAACTTTGCACACCCTTAACGGCGTTTTTAGGGAGAGAGTCTCAAACAAGTCGAATTTTCAAGTCGCTGACGCCTTCAATCGAGCCTTCAAGCCGATCTCCGCGTACGATGGTCGATACGCCCGACGGCGTGCCAGAAAAAATTAAATCCCCGGGGGCTAGACGCACGTAAGTTGACAGATTGGCAATAATCTCGGCCACTGACCAGGTCATCTGCGAGAGATTCCCCTGTTGTTTCATCTCGCCATTGACCTTGAGCCAGATCGAATTTTTGTTCGGGTGACCGACCCGAGTGACCGGCTGAATGGCGGCAATTGGCCCGCTCTGATCAAAGCCTTTGCTCATATCCCAAGGTTGTTTTTTCTCTTTGGCAGAGGCTTGCAGATCTCGCCGCGTTAAGTCGAGGCCAATGGTGTAGCCAAAGACATGATCGAGGGCTTGTTCTACCGGAATATTCGCCCCACCTTGGCCGAGTGCAATGACGAGCTCGACCTCATGTTGCAGTTTTTCGGTCATCGGCGGATAAGCCACTTCACCGCCCAGCACCAAAGCATCCGGCGGCTTGCTAAAAAAAATGGTGGCTGTCGGCCATCAGCCCCCATCTCAGCCGCGTGTTCCGCATAATTTTGACCGACACAGTAGACACGACGTACCGGAAACCCAGACTCACTGCCAGCTACAGGCAGAATAACCGGCGGTATTGGCGAAATAACAGTGTTCATAAAGACTCCATAGAAAAAAGTGTGGCAGACAGGCGGTAAAAAAACGCTTAAAACTTCACAACGGGAGCATAGAGACGCAAAGGTTTTGCAGAGTTCAGTTATTTTCCTCCGTTTTCGGCGGCTTTATTCGACTCATAAGCACAAATCGAGAAACAAAATGACGCGGCATTTCCTCATCAGCCTCTTGCCGAGTGAATGAGTCTACGCTCACTTTTTAGCGCGAAAACGGCTCAAGCTGATACGTCAAAATTTCGTTTTTTCCCGTAACACCTGTTCGACGCGCAGAGCGATGGTTCCTACCGGATCCGGCCCAAGGCAATCGACACTCTCGGGTTTTAGTGTGTTTGCAAGCCAGGTTATCTGTCGTTTGGCGAGTTGACGCGTCGCATAGATTCCGCGATCACGGAGTTCGGCGCGTGGGATAAGGCCCTCTTGCGCCTCCCACACTTGCCGGTAACCCACGCAGCGCATCGACGGCAGGGCCGGATTCAAGCGATATTTTTCGCGCAGCATTGACAGCTCGGCGTCCAGTCCGGCGGCCAGCATGGCGTCGAAGCGTTGGGCGATACGTGCGTGCAACACGCTACGGTCAGAGGGCAACAGACCGATGGAGAGAAAGGTGTAATGCGGAGGTTGATCTTTCTCTTCAGCGATCAGGGCTGACATCGGGCGGCCACTCAGGCGAAAAACTTCGAGCGCTCGCTGGATGCGCTGTGAGTCCGTCGGATGCAGACGGGCGGCGGTCTGTGGGTCGACCTTGGCTAACTCGACATGAACCAAGGGCCAACCGTGGGCCTCTGCCTGAGCGTCAATCTCGGCGCGGGTCTTCGGGCAGGCTTGGGGCAAATCGGCCAGCCCCTGAAGCAGCGCTTTGAAATAGAGCATGGTGCCGCCAACCAGCAAAGGAGTCTTGCCACGACCGCTGATTTCGGCCATCAGCGACAGCGACTCGGCCCGGAAGCGAGCGGCCGAATAAGCGTCTTCCGGGCTGATTAAATCAATCAGATGATGGGGAAAATCGGCCAGCGTGGCGGAGTCCGGTTTGGCGGTACCGATGTTCATATCGCGGAAGACCTGCGCTGAATCCACGCTGATTAACTCAAGCGGAAAACGCCGCGCCAGTTCGATCGCTATGGCTGTTTTTCCGCTGGCCGTCGGGCCCATCAACAGCAGGGCCGGCGGGAACGGCGTCGGGTGTTGCCTCATTTTCCGCGTAGGAAAAGGCGGTCGAGTTCACTCATCGACAATTGAGTCCAAGTCGGGCGGCCGTGGTTACACTGGTCGGCACGTTCGGTGTCTTCCATCTGGCGCAATAGGGCGTTCATTTCCGGCACCGAAAGAAGGCGTCGAGCGCGCACCGCACCGTGGCAGGCCATCGTCGCCAGCAATTCGTTGCGGCGTACCGTCATCAGTTGTGACAGGCCATGCTCACGCAGTTCTGCAAGCAGGGTACGGACCATTTCAGCCGGGTCAGCCGCTTGCAGTAAAGCCGGAACAGCACGTACAGCGAGTTGCTTGGGGCCCATTGGTGCTAGGTCGAAACCCAAATCTTTCAGCGCTTCGGCGTGTTCCTCAGCGGCCTCCACATCGAGCGCATCGGCGGCGAATACGGATGGAATAAGCAGCGTTTGGGTGGCTACTTGGTGACTGTCCAGCGCCGTCTTGAGTTTTTCATAAAGGATGCGTTCGTGGGCGGCGTGCATGTCGATGATCACCATGCCCTGGGTGTTCTGCGCCAGAATATAAATCCCCTGAAGTTGCGCCAGTGCATAGCCCAGCGGCGGCACCTCGTCGTCTGCCAAAGTTTCGGGCAGTGGCTGATATTTGCTTTGCGTTGAGGTTGAATTGGCCGATTTGGCGAAGGCAAGGTACGACGCCACGACGGGTTCCGAAGACCGCAAAGACGCCTGACGTGCTGTCCACTGGCTGTAATTCGGGCGAGAGTCTTCACTGGACGCCTGTGCTGAAGTCAAAAAGTGGGTCGGCGGGGCCTCAGCACCGGCATTCAGTGGGCTGGACAGCGTGCGTTGAACGGCGTGAAATACAAACTGATGCACGGCCCGGCTATCGCGGAAACGAACCTCGGTTTTGGCAGGATGAACGTTGACGTCCACACTCGCCGGATCGATTTCAAGAAAAAGGCAATAGGCCGGGTAGCGACTGCCGTGCAGCATATCTTGATAGGCTTGACGCAGAGCGTGACTGAGCAGTTTGTCGCGCACGAAGCGACCATTGACGTAAAAGTATTGAGCGTCATTGCGCGCTGAGGAATGCGTCGGCAAAGCACACTGGCCGAAAACTCTGAGCGGCCCGTCACCGGTATCAATGGCCCGTGATTCAACCAGAAAATCGTCGCCGAGAATGGCCCCAGCGCGAGTGCGAGAGTCACTTTTCGCCAGATGCAGGCTAACCCGGCCATTGTGCGAAAGAGTAAAAGCGACGTGCGGGTAAGCCAGCGCGATGCGCTTGACGGCTTCGGCACAATGCGCGAATTCCGTGCCTTCGGACTTGAGAAATTTCCGACGTGCAGGCGTGTTGTAGTACAGATCACGCATTTCGATGACCGTCCCGAGGGCCAGCGCCGCCGGTTCAGGCGTCGCCTGATTTTCGCCAAGCAGTCGCCAAGCATGATTGGCTTGGGCTTGCCGACTGGTCAGAGTTAAGCGTGCCACCGCCGCGACCGAAGCCAAGGCTTCACCGCGAAAACCCAGCGTACTCACCCGTTCGAGATCATCAAGCGAAGTGATTTTCGAGGTGGCATGACGGGTCAGCGCCAGCGCCAGCTCGTCTTTGGCAATACCGCAGCCATCATCGCTGATACGGATCAGCTTGACGCCACCTTCTTCAAGTTGAATCTGAATCGTTGAACTACCGGCATCCAGCGCGTTTTCAAGCAATTCCTTAAGCACCGAGGCCGGTCGTTCAACGACTTCACCCGCAGCAATCTGGCTAATCAGCAGGTCAGGCAAGAGTTGAATCGAAGGCGCGGGCAGGTGTATTTCAGACATAGCTGGATTATACCGGTGAGTGCGTCAAGGCTCATCTTCGGGAATTGAGTTTGTTAGTGCAACCTCTATTCTGTAACTTCACCTGGTAGTGAGTGTTGGCTGGTTCTTCAGGTTTTATTGTTAATCACTTTGAATGAATCAAAAATGGCATTACGTGTTGAAACCAACCCTCTGGAGGCGGTATATGTCGTGCTGTTGTTGCATGGACTTGATGGTGCCGGTGACGCCTTACGCATTCTGGTGGATGAGGCCAGCAAGATTGAGCGTTCAGTCGAGCGTACTGGATAAGCCGATGGTTTTAAGCCAAAGAAGATGCTGACGCGCATGGGTGAGATCACTTTTGCTGTGCCACACGTGCCCGACAGTAGTTTTTATCCGTCGGCACTGGATAAGGGGTCGCTGGAACGCATTTGTTGGTAGTGCTTAACTCAACAAAATCCTACATTTGAGTTGCATTTAACCCCCATATAAGGCAGCATTCGCGCTCATTATCTTGAGCTTAATGCTGCTCATGCACGCACCGTTGCGCAAACCCTCCAAATCGAATGTAACCCCTCTCAATCCAGCACTTTGTGCGGGGGCCAGTACGCGCCTTATCTGGAGTGTCGGGGCGCTTTTATTTTTGTGGGCTATGGTGTTCTGGGCGTTGTCATGACTAATCCATTACCCGCAATGATTCGTTTTGACAATCTGACGCTCGGCTACAACCGGCACCCGGCGGTTCATCATCTCAAGGGAAGCGTCGCCGCCGGAAGTTTGCTGGCCGTTGTTGGCCCGAACGGCGCAGGCAAGTCGACCCTGCTCAAAGCGATTGTCGGTGAACTGCGGCCAATGCAAGGAAGCATCACTTTATCGGGTCTTAAGCGCGAAGATATTGCTTATCTTGCCCAACAATCAACGCTCGACACCGCCTTCCCGATTGTC
>CAIWVX010000401.1 GCA_903916205.1 uncultured beta proteobacterium | reverse complement strand
GGTTTTACTTGGATTGGAAAGCGGGGAAAATAAACTGACTGCTTGATATAAGCCATGATTATTGATAACTCACCTGACAAGTCACTCGATTTTACTGCGTCTTCGACCAAGACTGAGCCGACCCATCCCGAGTTTCTCGAACAGTCGCAGCAGCTCATTGAAAAACTGCGCCAGTTCTCGCCACTTGAACTGAGTAAGCTAATGGGAATCAGCGATCAACTGGCGGTATTAAATACCGGACGATATGCTCAATGGACTCGGCCATTCACGCCTGAAAACGCCAAACAGGCGCTGCTGGCATTTAACGGCGATGTCTATGAAGGCCTTGATGCGGCGACCCTTTCGTTGGACGAGCTGCACTTTACACAAGGGCATTTACGAATTCTCTCCGGGCTTTATGGGGTGCTGCGGCCACTGGATTTGATGCAGGCTTACCGGCTAGAAATGGGCACGCGACTGATGACCTCGCAAGGCAAAGACCTTTATGCCTTCTGGGGCGAACGCATTGTTGAGTCGCTCAATACGGCGCTATTGGAAGCGAAGGCCAAGGTGTTGGTTAATCTGGCCTCGGAGGAATACTTCAAGTCAGTCAAAACAAAAAAACTGACTGTACCGGTGATTCATCCCGTCTTTGAAGACTGGAGTGAAAACAAGGGCGAAGGAAAATTCAAGGTGGTCAGTTTCTACGCCAAGCGCGCACGGGGTTTGATGGCGCGTTTTGCGCTGACTCATCGCTTAAAAAAAGCGGAAGGACTGAAGGATTTTGCAGCCGAAGGCTACGCCTACACCGAGTCCGCTTCAAACGCAGGTCGTTGGGTCTTCCGGCGCAAGTTGCCGTAATTCATGGTCATTGCCGAAGATATTCGCTACGACGCGATTGGGTGCGGGCAGAGATACTCACGCGCAATTTACCCTTTCCCATTTCAGAAATCGAAGAAGCTTGCCTCGGAGTTAGTCGCGACATGGGGCATGGGGCCAAGTGAATCAGTCTGGCCGTGATTGGACAGACCCTCGCTAAATCAGCCATAATTCGGCGTCGTTTAAGCGGGTTGCCCCATGAAATTTCTTTTCGATCTGTTCCCCATCATCCTGTTTTTTTTCGCCTTCAAATTTGGTGATATTTTTGTGGCAACTGGCGTGGCTATTGCCGCTACTTTTGCCCAGATGGCTTGGGTTTGGTTCAAGCATCGCAAGCTTGAACCGATGCTGTGGGTCAGTTTGGTGATCGTTACTGTCTTCGGCGGCATGACGCTGATTTTTCATGACGAAACCTTCATCAAATGGAAGCCGACGGTGCTTTACTGGACGTTTGCTGGTGGTTTGCTGATCGGACGGCTGTATTTCAATAAAAATTTGATTCGTACGCTATTGGCCCAACAAATGAAACTTCCCGAGCCCGTTTGGGAACAGCTCAACGGGTCATGGATTGGCTTTTTTATTTTCATGGGATTCGCTAATCTGGCCGTAGCCTTTGCCTTTAACCTGTCAACCGATGACTGGGTCAACTTCAAGCTGTTTGGTGGCATGGGGTTGATGTTTGTCTTTGTTATTCTTCAAGGTTTAATCTTGGCGAAATACAGCGAGGAAGAAAAATAATGCTTTACTGCATCATCGGCGAAGACCGCCCTGACTCTCTGGCGGCACGTATTGAAGTTCGCCCGGCGCATGTCGAGCGCTTGAAAACATTGCAGGAGCAAGGCCGCTTGCTACTTGCCGGGCCGTTCCCCGCGATTGATTCGATAGACCCTGGGATGGCCGGGTTCACCGGTAGTTTGATCGTCGCCGAGTTCGCTTCGCTTGAAGAAGCTCAAACCTGGGCCGAAGCCGATCCTTATGTTACTGCCAGCATTTATACCCGTGTCTCGGTCAAGCCATTCAGAAAGACATTCCCGTCATGATTCAGGCCGACCAGACACCCGTCTCATTCGAGCGTATTTTGAGCGAGCATCTGGCTCCGCTGAAACCGCTGCGCATTGAGTTGATTGATGATTCAGCCCTTCATGCCGGACACCAAGGGGCTAAACGCGGTGGCGGTCATTACCGACTGCTCATCGTTTCAAATGAATTCAGCGGTCAATCAACAGTAAAACGCCATCGTCTTGTCTATGAAGCGCTCGGCGAATTGATGCGTAATGAGATTCATGCCTTGAGCATTCAATCGCTAACGCCGGAAGAGGCATGATAAAATGACTTATTGACGTTTGTTTCCTAAAACGCAATCTTAACTATCCAACCCTGCCAGAAAGAGAGCTACACATGAATAAATTATCGAAAATTGCGACCGTTCTCTGCGTCGGCACGCTTCTCTCGGCTTCCGCTGTGGCCGCCGATAATGCTTTCGTTACGGTCAATGGCATAGCCGTTTCGCCAAGCCTAGCCAATGTTTTTATTGCCGAACAGAAAGCACAGGGTGCGCCGGATTCTGCCGAACTTAAAAATGCCGTTCGTGAAGAACTGATCCGTCGCGAGTTGTTGTTGCAGCAAGCTAAAAAACTGGGATTAGACAAAAAACCAGACGTTGTCGCCCAAGCCGAAGCCGCCCGCCAATCGTTATTTATCCGCGCCTACGTTCAGGATTACATTAAAAAGAACCCCGTCAGCGACGCCCAGCTTAAAACCCAATACGAGACGATCAAGACGCAACTGGGTAGCAATGAATACAAATCCCGTCATATCTTGGTCGCCAGTGAAGATGAAGCCAAGGCGATCATCGCTAGTCTCAATCAGGGAGCCAAGTTTGAGGAACTCGCCAAGCAGTCAATCGACCCTGGCTCTAAAGACAACGGTGGCGATCTTGGCTGGGCCAGCGTCAGCACTTTTGTCAAAGCGTTCAGCGATGCGCTCACTCACTTGAGCAAGGGTAAATTCACCGAGACTCCGGTCAAATCAGAATTTGGCTACCATGTCATTATGCTTGAGGACACCCGTCCGATGAGCGTGCCTCCCTTTGAGGAAATCAAGCCCAGACTGCTGCAACAAGCACAATCGCAGCAAATCGGCAAAATGGTTGAAGCGCTACGCGCCAAAGCTAAAGTCGAATAAGCCTCGCCGAGCAAGCCAATTTACCGTGACTGACGATTAAACAATGGTCTTGGAAGTCAAGCCTTGTTGATCGTTGGTCTGTGTAATTTTTCGTTCTGTGGAAGGCTGTGTTAACGAGGCTTCAAGGAGAGTGTGCCGCTTGCGCATGAGGTTTGAGGCGCAATGGAACGAAAAACCGATTTAAGCTAATGCCATTAATCTAGTAGGCGTCTAGCCATTGTTAGTGATCGTTCTTGCGACTCGTGAGCTTCCGGAATCGCCCATCAGCGGTCATTCAACCCTCGACGACGTCCGTGGTAGATTTTAGAATGGAGGGTGCATACCCTGCCGTAAGGCCACGGGTAAGTCGTCGGCCAATCCGGTCATACAACCAGTGTTCTTAGTATCTACAATGCCCCCTTGTGAAGGGTGTGCTTCACATGCCAAAAGTAAACTGAGGTGGAACCGTAGCGAGTAACAGCCTCGACTTGTGTCAGTCAAGTTACCGGCAGGTCATTCGCGGGCTCAAATTTGACACATGCAGAAAACTACACATCGCAACTTGCTTTCGTGGACACGCTAATATTTGTCGGTACTTAACGTAATGGAGATAGAACATGCAGCCTTCATCGATCATGATGCGTGCAGCCGTATTTTCTGCAGCCTGCATCGCCCTGAACGTCGGTTTGAATAAAATTGCCGCAATGCTGCAACTTCCCGTGTTCATGGATACAGTTGGCACGGTGCTTTCTGGTGCAATGGTGCCGCCAATATATAGTGTCCTTATCGGAATTGTCTCTAACCTAATTGGCGGTGTTGTGACCCATCCCTCAATTCCTTTCTACATAGGGACTCAAGTTGTCGTGTCGCTCATGTCGATTTTCGGCTATCGTCGTGGCTGGTTTAACATGCTACCCACAGCGGTTGGCCTAGGTCTTGCCATCGGAGTTGTTACTGCGATCGTGAGCGCGCCGGTCACCGTACTCGTTTTCGGTGGCGTGACGGAGCCTGGAGCGACCGCGCTTAACGCTGTGCTGCTTGCTGTGGGCCATGATCTTTGGACCTCAGTCCTCTCCGGGTCGTTAGTGGTCTCGAGCGTAGACAAAGTGATCGCTTCGGTTATCGTTTGGGCATTGTTGCGTCGGATGCCGGAGTGCCTGAAGATTGCTCGGAGGGCGGTAGTAAAGTGAGCATAAGTCCTGCTGTAGCCGGTACGGCAACAATCATCTCCGTCGTGTCGTTGTTCCTGCTTAGCCCTCGCTGGGGCGGCATGGTTTTTACGGCATTGCTCATTGTGCTTTTACTGCTCGCTGGGCGTGGAAACGGGGTACGCCTAGGACGTAGGCTGATTGCCTGGACAGTGCCCTTCGTCCTGCCGCTGATCGTTGTCCATGGTGTGCTTAACGCACAGTTTCCGATAACGAGCTGGTGGCTCGATACGATCCCTATCCGCAGTGCAGGCTTGGCCTTCGGCAGCGCCCTCGCAGTTCGTGTCTTGCTCTTTTCAGTAGTTGCTGCCCACTGGCTTTTGGTTGATCGCGATACCATGGTCGAAGCGCTGCTGCGGCTTAGGCTGCCGACCCCACTAATCATGATGGCGTTGCAGGGTTTCGTGATGGGGAGGCTGGTGCAAGATCGTATCCAAGCAATTCATCTGGCACAGCGTGCTCGCGGTATTCCGGTATCGGCTTCGCTCGTTCAACGCATCATGTCGATACCGGCGCTGCTTGTTCCGGTTGTCGTCGGAACCTTCATTGAGGCAGAAGCGCGAGTGTCCGTGCTTCTGGCGCATGGCTATGGTCGGCTGGAGCCATCGATCCAAGCGGCACGGCTCGAATTTCGAACTGAGATCCTAGCAATAGCAATGTTGGCTTGCCTAGCGTTCGCACTGATAGTGGACCGATTTTGATGAGTAGCCCTGCAATCGTCGACCAGGTCGCGCTTCGGATCGATCTGCCCGACCATCCGACTATCGTCGCATCGGCACGCGCCCACATCGTCGTGACCGGCCCCAGCGGCACGGGGAAGAGCGCTTTCTGCCTGTTGATCGCCGGTGTTAGCGACGAAACCACGCTCGAGACACATGTACACTTCTTAGGAAATCCGCTCGACAAGATGCCCGTCGGGGAACGCGCCCGCCATATCGGCTTGGTCCCAAGCGACCCATTTCTCGCCTTTACTGGACTCAAACGAACCTTGCTCGGCGAGCTAGAGATGGTCCAGCGACTCGTAGAGACGGCGAGCACCGGCGACCGACCCTTTCTCGAGAATGTTGCCAGCCAACTCGATCTTGCCGATCACCTGCATCGTGACCCGTTCACGCTTTCGGGTGGTGAGGCAGTCCGTGCGGCCTTGGCAATGGCTCTTGTCAAACGCCCGCTACTGCTCGTGCTCGACCAAATATACGAGCAGCTTGATCCTGCGGCCCTGCCACGCATCTACGCGGGCATCGCCAAACTGCTTCCAGCAACAGGAGTGGTCTTTGAAACACGCTCGCGAGGCATGCTCACGTCAACCACCGAACAACAAGACGTCCCTACAAATAATGCACGTGGGTGGCGCGTCGACCTGTGTTCACTCAGTGCTGATGAGGCCACCTACTTCCACACAGCTCCGCTACGAGTGCGAACGACCGACGAGCACATTGAAGGGCCGCGCCTACCCTTGCTTTTCATCGAAAGTCTCACGCATTGTTATCCATCTTCGGGCTTTAACCTCGGCCCGATTAACTTACAGGTAGCAATCGGTGATCGTATCGCACTTGTTGGTCCAAACGGTAGTGGTAAATCGACTTTGCTGAAGTGTCTCGCCTTGCTTGAGCGACCAAGCTTCGCGCGGATGGAGATAATTGGAGCCAACCGTAGTGCTGCTACGCCACCGCCCACACGGCAATCTCATCGCTGGGCCGCGCAAGCGCTATATTGCTTTCAGCGCCCCGAAGACCAACTCTACCTATCGAGCGTCCGCGAGGAACTCGCCGAGACATCGCGACGACTCGGCGTTGCAACGACCTACG
>CAIWVX010000400.1 GCA_903916205.1 uncultured beta proteobacterium | reverse complement strand
CTTACGCAAAGAAGCCGAACGGCGAGGAGTCGACCCTAATCGCTTGGTCTTTGCACAGCGTGCCCCCCTCCCTGAACACTTGGCAAGGCAGCGGCAAGCCGACTTATTCATCGATACGCTCCCCTGTAACGCGCATACCACCACGAGTGATGCACTTTGGGCCGGGTTACCCGTATTGACGCTCATGGGCGAGTCTTTCCCCAGCCGAGTCGCCGCCAGCTTACTTAAAGCAATCGACTTGCCGGAGCTGATTACCACATCGCAAGCGGCATACGAAACCCTTGCCATTGAATTAGCGACTCACCCCCAGAAGCTGGCGGCGATCAAGGCGAAGCTGGCACAGAATCGTCTCACCACCCCCTTGTTCGATACCCCGCGCTTTACCAAACACATCGAGGCGGCTTATACGCAAGTCATGGAACGCTATTGGGCTGATTTGCCACCCGAGTCGATCTCTATTGCGCCTTAGCCCCTATATGTCCAAACTCACTCCGCCTTTTTGTGGCGCACGACCTCGGCTTTGAGCTCCAGCGTAAAATTGCGCCGCTTCAGTTGCTCTTTTTTGATGCCTTCACGTGCTTTGGATTACTGGTTCGCTTTCATCTTTTGCTCTTCGTTAAGGACTCAACGAAAAGCTTACAAGATCAACTCGTTCTTATTTGCCTATGGAAAGTTTGCCGGAATCGCCTAGAATGAGAAACGGTTGGATAGCCGATTGTGGCCAGCTAAGCGTTCGTTTCCCATGACTTTGAGAGGGTGATATGAAGACCGACAAAAAGATTATTGATATCCTGAATGACCTGCTCGCAGGTGAGTTGACCGCCGTGGATCAATACCTGCTGCATGGTGAAATTTACGCAGATAGGGGTCTTGCTCAGCTTTCGGCAAAAGCCTTGCATGAGTCTGAGCATGAGCGGCAGCATGCGCGTGCGCTGATTCAGCGCATTTTGTTTCTGGAAGGCGTACCCAATGTCGCCAAACGTGAAACGATGAAGACCGGGAAAACGGTACCGGAAATGCTCAAGGCGGATCTCGCGGTCGAGTACAAAGTCGTCGGCGCGTTGAAAAAAGCCATCGCCGTGTTTGAAAAAGCACAGGATTATGTGTCACGCGATATGTTGGCTATTCAGCTCGAAGATACCGAAATGGATCATGCCTACTTTCTTGAAAAACAGATTCGACTGATTGAGTTGGTCGGGTTACAGAACTATCAGCAGAGCCAGATGGGCTCTGGCTCACCGACATAAGGAGCAAGCATGAAAGGCGATACGCAAGTTATTGAGGCGCTGAACAAGGTGTTGCGCAACGAGCTGACTTCGATCAATCAGTATTTTCTACATGCCCGCATGTTCCGTAACTGGGGGCTGGAAAAACTCAACGATTACCAATATAAGCAATCAATCCGCGTCATGAAAGAGGCCGACAAGGTGATTGAGCGTCTGCTTTTTCTGGAAGCGCTACCGACGATGCAAAGCCTCGGCAAGTTGATGATTGGCAAAAATGTTCTGGCCTGCCTGCAAGGCGACCACAAGTACGAATGCGATATGCAGCGCCCGTTGCTGGTGGAAAGCATCGCACTATGTGAGCAACAGCAAGATTATGTGAGCCGCGATTTGCTGGAAGATTTGCTGGAACACTGTGAGGAGGCCATCGACTGGTTGGAGACACAGCAAAGCTTGATCACAGAAGTTACGTTGCCCAATTATCTGCAAGCGCATATGGAAGTCGGCGGCGACTGATTTTGGTAACGACTCAGGTTCTCATCGAAAAACCACGTCATT
>CAIWVX010000399.1 GCA_903916205.1 uncultured beta proteobacterium | reverse complement strand
CGTCAAGATTGTCCGGGCCTGAGAGCCGGCAGATTAAACGAGTTGACTGTGTCCGCCGATCTTCCCGCCAAACGGCAAGGAAAACCTGAGGCGTCGCCAACGTTGGCGGCTCGCCGGAAATTCCTCAACAGTATGGCGGCGTCAGCCGGAGGAGCGTGTCTGCTGACGTTTGGCGCACTGCTCGCGTCTCGCCCGTCCAATGCGCATCCCACACAGGCGTTACGGCCACCGGGGGCGCTGTCCGAAGAATTTTTCCTAGCGGCTTGCGTGCGTTGCGGTCTTTGTGTGCGCGATTGTCCCTACGACACACTGAAACTGGCTCCGTTTGGCGGGGCCGTCGCCAGCGGAACGCCGTATTTCACAGCGCGCCGAGTGGCTTGCGAGATGTGCGATGACATGCCTTGCGTCAAGGCCTGCCCGACCGGGGCGTTGACGCCGAAGCTCAACGACATTCACGAAGCGAAGATGGGGCTCGCGGTTCTTTCCGATCACGAAACTTGCCTCAATTTTCTCGGGTTGCGCTGCGATGTCTGTTACCGGGTCTGTCCGGTCATCGATCAGGCGATCACGCTGGAGAACGTGCATAACCCGCGTTCTGACCGACATGCCCTGCTGTTACCGACGGTACATTCCGAGCATTGCACGGGGTGCGGCAAGTGCGAGAAGGCGTGCGTGCTGCCAGAACCCGCGATTAAGGTAATGCCGGTGTCGCTGGCTAAGGGCAAGTTGCCCGCGCATTACCGCAAGGGTTGGGAAGAGAAGGCCAAGCATGGCGGTTCTCTGATCGGCGAGCAGTTCGAAATGCCGGTACGCGGCATGGAAGGCCATACCTACGGCGACAATCGTGTCGATGGTCGAGTAAGCCGTGGGGTCAATTCGGCGTGGAAACCATGAGATTTTTGGATCAGACCGTGCGCGTCAGAGCGTATTTCAGCACCCACCGTTACTTAGTTTTGCGGCGTATGTCACAGATTGCGGTGCTCTTGCTGTTTATATCCGGCCCGAGTTCCGGTTTCTGGTTTGCTAAAGGCAATTTGGCCTCATCGGTTATTTTTGGTGTTCTTCCGCTGACCGATCCTTTTCTCTTCATGCAAAGCCTAGCGGCCGGTTTCATGCCGGGATCCACGGCCTTGATCGGTGCGGCTATCGTGCTTGTCTTCTACGCCCTATTCGGTGGCCGACTGTATTGCGCATGGGTATGCCCGGTTAATGCACTGACTGACGCAGCGGCTTGGCTGCGTCGACGCCTCGGTCTGAAATCAGGGCGCGTACCCGATGCCAATACGCGTTACTGGCTGCTGGCAGGTTTATTACTCGCAGCGGCGGCAACCTCGTCGCTTGTTTGGGAGTCGGTCAATCCAGTGAACATCGTGCAGCGCAGTTTGATTTTCGGTCTAGGCGGCAGTTTATCGGTGCTTATCGTCATTTTTATTTATGACGTGCTTGTCGCCTCGCGTGGCTGGTGCGGTCATCTCTGCCCAATGGGCGCGTTCTACGGTCTGCTCGGGCAAAAGTCGCTGTTGCGTATTACCGCCGACCAACGCGGTGACTGCAACGACTGCATGGACTGTTTTTACGTTTGTCCCGAGCCGCAGGTTATTCGCCCGGCCCTGAAAAAAGCAGGTCAGGACAGCCCACTGATTCTTGACCGAGAGTGCACCAATTGCGGACGTTGCATCGACGTTTGCAGTCGGAACGTTTTCCACTTTACCCATCGGTTCGACCCGAGGAGCGATTCATGAAAATACCGAGCCGCCTGTTCTCAACCGCCCTGTTTGCGGTGTTTTTAAGCTCTTCCCTGTGCGCTACTCCGGCCATGAGCGCGACCAACAGCGGGCTGAAATCCCTGCGTGGTACAGAAATTATGTCGCCCGATACGGAGTCGACCGACCCGTTTAAGGGAGCCAAGGATAGCGCCCCGATTGAACGGAATTACCTACAGCAGCCACCAATCATTCCGCACAAAATCGATAGCTACACCATCACCATCAAGTACAACAAATGTATGGATTGCCATGCTTGGAGCCGCTACAAAGAAACCGGAGCGACTAAGGTTTCGCTGACGCACTTCAAAACGCGCGACGGGCAGGAACTGTCGAATATCTCGCCACGCCGTTATTTTTGCGTCCAGTGTCATGTCTCGCAAGTCGATGCTAAACCCCTTGTCGGCAATCGCTTTAAGGCCGCCGAAGGCATTCACTAAATTTCATCTGAACAGAGAAAAATAATGGAAAACAATCATCATCTTCCTGCCGGGTTTATTGGAAAGCTGTTGGCTTGGGTCAAAAAAACCGGCCCTTGGTTAATCGTCGGACTGTTTTTGGCTGGGGTGCTGTTTTGGGGCGCTTTCAATACGGCTCTCGAACTCACCAACCGCGAGGCGTTTTGCATCGGCTGTCACGAAATGGAGCAGAACGTCTATGCCGAGTACCAGAACACGGTTCACTACTCGAATCGTTCTGGCGTCCGTGCAACGTGTCCCGACTGCCACGTCCCGAAAGAATGGCTGCCAAAAATGATGCGCAAAATGCAGGCTTCAAACGAAGTGCTGCATAAACTCCTCGGCAGCATCGATACCCCGGAAAAATTCAACGCCAAACGCCTGGAACTCGCCAAGCACGAATGGGCGCGGATGAAGAACAACGATTCTCGCGAATGCCGCAACTGCCATAATTTCGCATCATTCGACTATGGCGCACAAGGCCGACGCTCAGCCGAAATGCATCAGACCGGTCTCAATGAAGGCAAGACCTGCATCGATTG
>CAIWVX010000398.1 GCA_903916205.1 uncultured beta proteobacterium | reverse complement strand
GGCTAAAAATCGACACTGTCTAGATTCTCAGATACCCTGATATAATTACAACTTGATCAACGGTTACGCTGGTCAACCAATATCACATTGATACGTTGTTGTAATTTCTTCTCGATATAAGGATTCAAAAATGAAAAGTTCATTCCTCGTTGTTGCTCTTGTCGCTCTCGCTCTCTCCGCTTGTGGCAAAAAGCCTGAAGCTGCACCGGCTGCCGCTCCTGTTGTTGCCGCACCTGCTGCTCCTGCTCCTGCTGAAGCCGCTCCTCCAGCCGCTACGCCCGCACCTGCTGCACCTGCTGAAGCTGCGCCTGCTGCAGAAGCCGCAAAAAAGTAATTCGTTACACGAAATAAAAAGCCGGCGTAAGCCGGCTTTTTTCATTTGGGCGGATTTTCAGGCCGTTGAACGGCTCGAAGTTCGCCATGCAATGTGCTGCTGTTTCCAGCCATTGCCGTTTCCAGCATGTCGATAAAAGCCCGTGTCTTGGCTGGCATCAGACGGCGACCGGGAAATACTGCCCACGCCGTATGTGACGGCAAAGACCAATCTGGCATGACGCGCCGCAATTGTCCTAGGCGCACGCTGGGCGCGGCAAAGTAATCAGGAACGGCGGCAATGCCGGTACCGGCGCAGGCCAGTTTAATCAGTAATTCAGGCGAGTTGGCAGTGGCGCGTCCCGGTGGAATGCCCTCCCAGCGCTGCTTGTCGCGAATCAAGGTCCAGCTCGCAGCCTCGCCATTGCCGGTGAGTAGACGCAACGCGTCGTGTTGGGTCAGATCGTCCGGGGAACTTGGGTCGCCACGTTCGGCTAAATAGCTCGGGGCGGCATAAAGGCCACAGGGAAAAACCGTGATGCGTCGCGCCGCCAGTAAGGTATCGTCAGGTAAAGCGCCCATGCGCACGGCGATATCAAAATTTTCTCCAAGCAAATCGACACGTCGTGGTGATAAATCCAATTCAAGCGAGATCGCCGGATGCAGCGCGATAAACGCCGCCAGCATGTCGTACAACAACAAGTTGGCAAAATCGCTCGGCATCGAGACTCGTAGCCGACCACTCGGTTGAGCTTGGCGATGCTCGGTCAGCGCCTTGACCGCATCGACTTCGGACGCCACTTGGCGTGCGTGTTCGAGCAATTGATGGCCAAATTCGGTGAGCGTCAGGCGACGAGTCGTTCGCAGCATTAGGCGCTCACCCAGTCGCTCCTCAAGCAGCGCAATGCGTCGTGATACGGTGGATTTAGGCAAACCGGTGCGTTCGGCTGCACGGCTGAAGCTCCCGGCTTCAGCGACGCGGGCGAAGATCAGTAAATCATTGGGATCGTATTGTTCCATAATTGGAATAATGATACCCGATTTAAGGGCTTCTCCTAGCGATGATGAATCAATACAGTGCACTCCGTGCCGTTTTTAACCCTCCAAGGAGAACTCAATGAACATTCTGCAAATCAATTCCAGCGCCCGTAGCGAAGGGGCTAATTCCACCCGTGTTGCCCAGTCTGTCGTGGCTCGTCTGCAAGCTAAAAATCCGACGGCCACGCTGACGCGTCGCGATCTGTCGAGCAACCCACATCCGCTGCTCGATGAGGCTGCGCTGGGCGCCTTGTTTACCCCGGCTGAAAAACGCAGCCCGGAACAAGCCGCCCGAGTTGCACTCGACGATGTGCTGATTGCTGAAGTACAGGCTGCGGATGTGC
>CAIWVX010000397.1 GCA_903916205.1 uncultured beta proteobacterium | reverse complement strand
GGCGTCGGCGGTGGCGGCGGGGGGAATGTTTCCCGCATTAGGATCGAGAACATTTCAAAAAATCGTTTTTGGGAATCGCTTGAGAAGAATTTAAAAGATCTGCTTCGCGAAACAGACAAGCTATTCCCCGAAGGCTCAACGGAAACGGTCACTGAGAAAAGCAACGCCCAAAGCACCTCCGGCACGGGAGCCGCGTCTCCGACGAGCACCGCCTCCCGTGGCAGTCGTAGCACGCCAAGTCTGGTTTCCAGTGCCAATCCGGCAACGCTTCAGGATACCGGAGCCACCGTGGTCAAGCACATGACCTATCGTGAAGCCGCCTCGGTGATTTCCAGCCCGGAATCCGGCGTCATCACCGTCCGCGCCTCTTCGCGGCAACACGAAAAAGTACAGGAATTTCTGGATCGCGTGATGAGCAGCGCCCGCCGTCAGGTATTGATCGAAGCGACGATTGTCGAGGTTGAGTTGTTTGATGGCTACCAGCAAGGCATCCAGTGGAGCCGCTTGGTTGACGGGAAAACACCGGGTCTCAACAACAATCCGTCGGATGGTACCGGAGGCTTTATTTTGACCCAGCCCACATTGGGTAAAAACGTGATCAATTCGGTTACGCCTTTTGTATTTTCCTATTTCAACAAAAACAACCCCCTTAACCTGTTGACGACGGTTAACTTGCTACAGTCCTTTGGCCATGTCAAAGTGCTGTCCAGCCCCAAGCTGACGGTGCTTAACAACCAAACCGCTACGCTAAAGGTCTCTGAAGAATTCGTATATTTCAACGTCAAGTCGGATATCGCGGCGGGTACGCTGACTACCGGCCCGACCAAAGCCATTACAACCACACCACAATCGGTCTCTGTTGGCTTTTTCATGAGTCTAACGGCTCAAATCAGTGACGGCGATACCATCACCCTGAACGTCCGTCCATCAATTTCAAGCATCGCTGACCTCAAACAAGACCCAAACCCGGACATTCCGACCAGCATCCCGAATTACGTACCGCAAATTCGTACACGGGAAATTGAATCCATGATGCGTATTGAAAGTGGCGACATCGCGGTGCTTGGCGGATTGATGGAAGACCGAATTGACAACAAGACAGGGCGCTTCCCCGGACTAGGAAGTCTTCCGCTGTTGGGTGAATTACTCAACAATCGCTCTAACTCTTCACGAAAAACCGAGCTGGTTATTTTTATTCGCCCAACGGTCATCAAAGACGCCTCAACGAGCGGTGACTACAGCCGTTTCGCCTCTTCATTGCCGACACAGGATGTCTACAAATCCGATAAAACCTTTCAGCCCTTCTCAATACTTTCTGACTCACCGTCACCGGAGCTACGCTGATGAGTCTACTCATAGACGCCCTAAAAAAGGCCGAGGAATCAAAGCGGCAGCTCAGCGAAGGTCGCTCGTCAGGGGGAAGTTCCTCCGTTAACGCGCCGCTCGAACTGCTGCCAACGTCGACATCATCGCGTTCGCCCCTGCCCGATCTGTCGCTGCACGGCGATGCCGATGAGGCCAATTGGTCGGCGACATCGACAAAAGCCTCAATGAGGCCCAAAGCCGCATCGTACAGGCCACCGTCACAGGAGACGGAGCAACATGAGGCGTCCGAGCGTGATGCCGTGCGTAACGTTTTTTCGGCCAAGCAAACGCCAAAATCAAAAATCGAACTCTGGCTCATGCTCGGGCTGAGCGGAATCATTGTCCTGACGATTGGCGGCTACTTTGGGTGGCAATGGTTATCGGTTTCCACCAGTGCAAAGACGCGCTCGGCCTCGCCACACTCACCCTCTCAAGCCGTTCTGTCGAGTGCCGCTAATTCATTCCCCTTGCTGCCAGCGGCCTCACCCAAATTGGCGGCACCCCCCGTTGCTGAAATTCAAATGCCGTTTGTTCCGACACCCCTGATCAGAGAATCCGTGCCAAGCCGTACGCCAAAAACTTCGCCTGCTGCATCACAAGCCGCTGAGAGTCCGCTTTGGCTTCAGACACGCCAGCCGAAAACGGATGTCCTGCTCAACCGGGCCTACGATGCGTTGCTCGCCGGGCAATTCAACGTGGCGCAGCAAAATTACGAACAGGTGTTGCAGGCCG
>CAIWVX010000396.1 GCA_903916205.1 uncultured beta proteobacterium | reverse complement strand
TTCACGGCCAAGCACCTCGTTGCAATTGCGCTTGAACCATTTTTCAACTTTAATCGGGTCGTTGTAACGCATCGGGCTGGCCGAAAGAGCCACCGGCTCAATCGTTTTTCCTGTCGGCGTGCGTCCGACGCTGCGTGGATTGTCGGTGTGGCAATGGGTACAGCTTGGGGTTTCTGCTTTGCCGCTGGTGAATTTTGTGACATACAGCTTTTCGCCTCGTGTCGCAGAAAAACCGGAGAAGGAGGCCGAGGTTTGCTTAGCCGTTGTGGCATAGTGAGCCAACAGCTCATCGCGTGGCGCGGCGAGGCCAGCGCTTGAAAAAACCAGCGCACCAAGAAATCCGACGGTTAAAATTGATTTCATTTGTTTCTCCTTAAGGTGTGTTGGGCGTACTTTGCCTAGTACGGCTTGAATAGAAACTGAACCGCCTGTTAATCTGCCGTTCAGCTTCACCAGAGTAAAAAGCATCTGGTTTGAACGAAACAAAATGGCGTGAGGGAAGTGAAGATGACGGCTGGAAGAAAAATTTTTGGGTTGTGGCTGTGTTGTTTGATTGGCTTCGTGGCTTTGGCACGACCGGCGATTGCCGATGATTTCATCGACCATGACCGCGCGCGCCAGGCGCTGGAAGCGGGAGAGTTACTGCCGCTCAAAACAGTGCTCGAAAGAGTGGAGCGCGATACGCCCGGCAACGTGCTGGAAGTTGAACTTGAACGCCAAAACGATAACTGGGTGTATGAGATTAAACTTTTGCTTTCCGGTGGGGCGCGGGTAAAACTCTGGGTCAATGCCCGTGATGGAAAAATCATTGCCCGCAGTAACCGTGGTGACAAATCAAACAATCCGCCCTCATCAACCCATTCAAATCACTGATTGGAAGAAAAAAATGCGGGTGTTGGTCGTTGAAGATGAACCGACAATTTGCCGACAGCTTGCCGAGGCACTGACCGCAACGGGCTATGCCGTCGATACGGCAAACAACGGGATTGACGGCCATTTTCTCGGGAACGAAGACTGCCAGCCGTTTGATGCAGTCATCCTCGATCTGGGATTGCCGCAGATGGACGGTCTCAGCGTCCTGAAAAAATGGCGCAGTGCCGGGCGAAAAATGCCGGTGCTGATCCTAACGGCGCGTGACAATTGGCACGAGAAAGTGGCCGGAATCGACGCCGGGGCGGATGATTATCTGACCAAACCGTTTCATATGGAGGAACTGCTGGCACGAGTACGGGCGCTGATCCGGCGTGCTGGCGGCCACGCCAGTGCCGAGCTGATCTGTGGCGCAGTAGTGCTGGATACTCGGCTTAACCGGGTGACGGTCGCGGGTCAGGCGTTGGCCCTGACCAGCCACGAATACCGGGTGCTCGATTATCTGATGCACCATCCGGGTCAGGTGGTTTCGCGTAGCGACCTAATCGAACATATCTACGCTCAGGATTTCGATCGTGATTCCAATACGGTTGAGGTGTTCATTGCGCGTTTGCGCAAAAAGCTGCCTGAGGGTTTAATTGAAACCGTGCGTGGCCTAGGCTATCGCCTCGTAGCCCCGGCCAAGTAGCCCCTTGATGCCAGCAAGCATCAAACCGGTTTCAGCCGCCTTGCGGGGCTCGTTACGTCTGCGGCTTTTACTCGGTACGCTGGTTTGGATTGCGGCTTCAATTATCGTCGCCGGGTGGACGTTGAGCGAGCTATTTCAACAACACGTCGCGCAACAATTTTATGCTGAACTGAATACCCACCTCGATCAATTGACGGCGCATATCCAGGTCGATCCTTCAGGAAAATTATCGCTTTCAGTCGCCCAGAGTGACCCGCGTTTCAGAAAACCCTTGTCGGGGCTTTACTGGCAGATTGACGAACTCGAAACCACCGCCCGCCAGCCGCTTGGGGTCTTGCGTTCGCGCTCGCTGTGGGATGAGGTGCTGACCTTACCCTTAGAAGCCCATCCGGACGGAACGCTGCATCAACATCGTATTCCTGGGCCTGGAAAATCGTGGCTTGGCGTGGTTGAGCTCACGATTATTCTGGACGACACCCCACAGAACGAAAAAAAGAAAATCCGCATACTGATCGCCGCCGATGAACAACAATGGCTTGAGCCGGTCGCGCGTTTCAACGGCATGCTCTGGCTGGCGCTGGGTTTTCTCGGTGCTGGTCTGGCTCTGGCCGCCGTTTTTCAGGTACTCATCGCCCTCGCGCCATTAAAACGTTTGCATGGCGCGTTGGCGGCGGTACGCAGTGGCGTAACCCCTCAACTTGAAGGGCATTTCCCACAGGAAGTTCAGCCGCTGGTTGAAGAATTCAACACCGTGCTGACGCAAAATTCAGAAGTCGTCCGACGGGCGCGAACGCAAGCCGGGAACCTAGCACACGCCCTGAAAACACCGCTCAGCGTGATCGCCAATGCCGTTTCTGGCGATACGAGCGAGGATGATTTAGCGAGCGTGGTATCCAATCAAGTCAGGGTGGCCCGTAAGCAAATTGATTATCACCTGAGTCGCGCACGCGTCGCGGCCTCGCTTCATCTTCCGGGGTCGCGTACGCTGCTCGCGCCAGTTTTGGAAGGCTTGGTACGCGTCATGCAGCGGATTTACGCCGAACGCCATCTCAACATTACGATTTTGCCAACACAACAGCCGATAAGCTTCCAAGGGGAAGCGCAAGACTTGCAAGAGATGTTTGGCAATCTACTCGACAATGCCTGTAAATGGGCCGTACAGCGTATTCAAATCACCTCAGAAATCAGCGGCAACACACTCCGACTGACCCTTGATGATGATGGTTGTGGTATCGCCGCCGCCGAGCGCGAGCGGGTACGCAGTCGCGGCGAACGTCTCGATGAACAAACTCCCGGCTCAGGTCTGGGCCTAGCCATTGTTGATGATCTGGCGCGACTTTATGGCGGGCATATCGAGTTATCCGATTCCCCCTTGGGCGGCCTACGCATCGTGATGACCTTGCCGCGAGCGGACTAAACGTAAAGATTATCGGCACGCATACCAACGATGCAATAGGCGTGACGTGCCAACCGTTTAAATGCAGCAGTCACATCGAAATTTGCTCTATTCATCGCAGGAATAGCTGGAAAAGCATCCGCGTCGGGCTGAAGCCAGACCGACACTCTGCCGCATCCGCCCTACCCTGTTTGCGCACTTTTATGGCCTCTCCGTTGTCTTAGCGCTTTCTTGCCCAAACCCTGCGCTTCATGAAAACCCAGCCGCCTTCTCTCGCCGCCAC
>CAIWVX010000395.1 GCA_903916205.1 uncultured beta proteobacterium | reverse complement strand
TCTACCTTTTTGCCGGGCCAACTTCGCGCCGCGCCGCTTACCTCACCCAAGGCTGGCTGGAAGGCTTGCCGACCATGGCGCAGATTGGTAGAGAAGCCCTGCAAAGCCTGCTGGCCGCCAACCTTGCCCAGCAATTGGGGCGTCAGTGCAGCAAAAACAACGCCCCGCTCGGCGTGGCACTGGCGCAAACCGCCTGCCAAATCGCCTCAGCCCAACTCGCGGCCAAAAAACCGGGCGTCGAACCCGCCGTCATCGTCCGCGACCTGTTAGCTGTCGCTGAATTTCTCGCCCGCGAAGGCCGCACTGGAGCGCCAACATGACCCTGAAACAAAACACCCTCTTTATCGAACCGCTCGACGTGCTCTACCTGCGCGGCAACAAGCTCTTTGGCGGTGCGGGAGACCATGGCGAATCGCTGATGCCGCCTTGGCCATCAATGGCCGCTGGCGCACTGCGTTCGCGCTTAATGGCGGAAGGCGAAACACTCGAATCGCTGGCCCAATTCCACCTCTGCCGCTTCGGACTGGCTCGCCAAACACGGCCCGGCAAAGTCGAAGTCTTCTGGCCGCTCCCCGCCGACGTTATCGTCACCGCCGATGACTTGAGCGATGCCACCTACCTGAGCCCATGCACACTGCCAACGGGCATCGCCAGCAGCTACACCCTTCCCCAAGTGCCGACCCTGAGCGCCAACCAACCCGGTAAACCCCAAAATGGTTTGTGGCTCAATGAACAAGGCATTGCCGCCTGGCTATCCGGCCAGCCCATCACCCGAACACATCTGCTTCGTTCTAGCGCGTTGTGGCAGACCGATTCCCGGCTCGGCATCGCGCTTAACCCCACCACACGCAGCGCGGCTGAGGGAAAAATCTACACTACAGAAACCGTCGCCCTGCGCCACAACGTAGGCTTCATTGCCAGCAGCACCGGCCATCAGCGCCGCCTGCTTGACGGCAATTTGGTGCGCCTTGGCGGCGATGGTCGTGCGGCCAGAGTCTGCGCCGTCAGCGCACCGCTCCCGGCCACCGACTGGGCGCGCATTGAGCGAGAAGGACGTTTTCGGCTCATCCTCACCACGCCGGGGATTTTTCCTGCGGGCTGGCAACCGGAAGGCATCCCGGCCACCCTGCTGGCCGCGTCGGTCAGCCGTGCCGAAACCCTCTCTGGCTGGGATGTTCACCTCAAACAACCCAAGCCCGCGCAACGCATCGCCCCAACCGGCAGCGTCTACTGGTACGGCAAGCTTGCCGACCTCGCCGCGCTACGCACATTGGCCGATAATGGCCTATTAATCGACGACCCAAGCTGCCGTGCTGAAGGGTTTAACCATTGCCACGTGGCCCCTTGGGCCGAGGAGAACTAAGCATGTATGCCCACAAATACGAAACCACCGTCACCGCAGACCACCGCTTGATCGTCGAATTACCGCCCTCTTTCCCTGTGGGCAAAGCAGAAGTGATTGTTTTGACAAAATCGGAGGCCCCACGCCCAGCCCCCCCCCAAGCGTCCCAGCAAAGGCTTTTTGACTGGTTAGACACGCTCCCGCCCAGCGGCCGGTCGGTCGAAGAGATCGAAGCACAAATTCGCGAAGAACGCGATTCTTGGGGAGACTAAGAATGCGACTCTATCTTGATGCTTGCATCGTCATCTATCTCGTAGAGCGTAATCCCGTCTATGAAAACCAGCTCCGCAGATTACTTGGCGAACACTCGGGCGCCCAGATCTGCTGGACCGATCTGACACGGATGGAAACACGCGTTAAACCGTTGCGAGAAAACAACCGACCTTTACTGGACCGCTTCGATCAATTCTTTAACGACCCCGTAACCGATCCTATTTTCATGGGCCGAGAAGTATTTGAACGTGCCACGGCCTTACGTGCCGAATATGGTCTAAAAACACCCGATGCGCTTCACTTGGCCGCCGCGATCGAGGGGCGTTGTGCTGAATTCTGGAGCAATGACCAGCGCCTAGAACGTGCCGCAGGCGATGCGCTGCGCGTTCTTAACTTTACGGTCTAAGCATTCAAAAACTTAACGAAAAAAACCAGGAGTTACCTCATGTTCCAAGCCCAATCCATTCTTTTTCTTTACGCCGTCAGCCCCGTGCACATGGGAGCCGGTACGGCCTTTGGCCTGATCGACAGCCCCATCCAGCGCGAACGGCACACCGAACACCCGCTGTTTGCCGGTTCAGGACTCAAAGGGGCCATCCGTCACCGCTTTGCCCAACTCCCCTTCTGGAAAACAGAAAACAATCTCAACCGCCTGTTTGGGCCGGAAGGCGGCGACCTTTACGCCGGTGCAATCAGTTTTGGGGACGCGCAACTGGTCGCTTTTCCCGTGCGCTCGGCCAAACGCGGCTATGTTTACGCCACCTGCCCGCTGGCACTCGCCCGCGCCGCCCGGCTACTTGACTTGCTAGGCAAATCAGGGCTGCCCGCACTCACCTCACAAACCGCAGAAGGCCAAGCCGCCGTCTGCGACAACGGCCTGCTGAGTGGCGACAAACTCACGCTGGAAGCCTTTGAATACAGCGCCAGCGAAAGCCCCGTACTCAAAGAAATTGCCGACTGGCTGGCCGACAACGCCCTGCCGCAAACGCCGGCGCACGCGTTTTTTCGTGACAAAATCAAAACCGACCTTGTGTTACTTTCCGACGAAGATTTTGGCTACTTCGTGCGCAACGCCACCGTGGTTGAACCGCACGTCAAAATCAACGACAAAACCGGTACAGCCAAGGATGGCGGTTTGTTTTACGTTGAAAACCTGCCCCCCGAAAGCCTACTCATCGCGCCGCTGATGGCCAGCCAGGAGCGCAGTGATACGAACGAAACCTCGGCTGAAACCGTCCTCAGCCACGTGCTCGGCAACCTCGACGGCCAACTCATCCAGATCGGTGGCGACGCCACCACCGGGCGCGGGCAAATCATCGTCACCGCGATCAAGTGAGGAGGGAACGATGAGCACAACCAACAACACCCCGAAAAAGCCCGCCATGACGCTGGAACAACGCCGCTCGCATTTTGCGTGGGCTTGTGTTCAAGGATGTGACGAAGCCTTTGTCAACCTTGCGAAAGCTGCCCCGGCGCTGATCATGAACAACGGCCTGATGCAAACACTTTGTTTCTACAATGCAAAAAAACATGACGAATTACTAAAGCATTTGCGCGAATGGCTTATACAACGTTTCCCAGAAGAGTTGTCTGGCGTGATGTGTTTTGAATCACTCATGGACAAACTACTTAATAACCCTAACCGTCAGTTTTACCGACAAGCGACAGAGGAATCACTCCTCGTATTACGCTGGATTCGCCAATTTGCCGCAGCAATCGGCAGGAAATAATCATGAGATCAGCAAACCCCGCTTACCTTAAGGATATTGACCAAGCTGCCCCAGGCCATCGTTTTAACCTTTATTACGCAGGCTGGGGAGATGATAAGGACTGGAAAAAACAGACTGAAATCGAAATAAACGGCAAACGACTTTCTGCGAACGCTTACGTTCTTGGAAAGGTTTCGCAACTGCCCAAGCACTCCCGCGATCTCCTCACCGCACTGACGGCCCGCCAAAAGGCCGAAGCACACGCCCTGACAACGCCCATCTTCACCTACCTGGCCATCGCCTCTGCCCCCTTCGCCACTGGGCTTGGCAACGAGCACCCGCTGGAAAACGGCTTTTCCTTTCTCACGCCCTACGGCTTGCCTTACCTGCCCGGCTCCGGCGTAAAAGGCGTGATCCGCAAAGCCGCCAAAGAACTCCTGAGCGGCGGTTGGGACGATGACACCCAAGGCTGGAGCGCCGAAGCCATTCGCGCCCTGTTTGGCCCCGGCGAAGAAGAAGACGACGACACCCGCGACAGCAACCCCCTGCAAGGCGCACTGCGCTTCTGGGATGTCTTCCCCACACCGCCCACCTCGATCAAAAACGACAAAGCTTTGCTCTGCGTCGAAATCATGACCCCGCACCACCGCGACTATTATCAAGACGGAACAACGCCCAACACCAACAAAGCACCGAAGCCGATCACCTTCCTCGCTGTTGCCGCTGAAGCCCGCTTCACCTTCCACGTTGAATGCAATCTGGCGCGTCTTGACCCGGAACTGCAAGCCCGCTGGTGCCAACTGATCGAAGCCGCCTTTACCCATGCCGGCAAGTGGCTCGGCTTTGGCGCAAAAACAGCGGTCGGCTACGGGCGCATGAAAGTCGACACCGCCGCTCTGGAATCCCAACGCAAAGACGACGAAAAACAAGTCGCCGAGCAACGCCGAGTCAAAGAAGAACAAACCAAACAAGCGCATCTCGACAGCCTGTCACCGTTTGAGCGCAGCATCGAGAGTGTTCTCGCAGACAAACCCAAAGACCAATCCGAGTTGAAAGCGCTGTTCAACGCCTTGAAAAAAAAGCACTGGCAAGACGAAGAGGCCCGCCAAATCGCGCAGCGCTTGCAAGCCCAGATGAACGCCAATGGCCAATGGCGCGAAAAATCCGACAAGAAAAAACCCGAGAAGGACGAACCCTACCAAATGACGCTGTTCGTTAAATCGGTTCTATCCGCATGAGCACCTGGTTCATCACCCGCCACCCCGGTGCACGCCGCTGGGCTGAGCAGCAGCGGCTGGTGATCGACCGCTACTGTGTGCATTTTGACCCGGCGGAAGTGGCCCGTGGCGACACCGTGATCGGCTCGCTACCGGTGCATCTGGCGGCGGCCGTGTGCGCTGCAGGGGCGCGCTATGTCAACCTGTCGCTCGACTTATCGGCACAGGCGCGTGGCAAGGAACTCTCCGCCGAAGAACTCACCCACTACAATCCTCGGCTGGAGGAATACACCATCACCGCCAAAGCAAAACACCAGAACCCGCATGGATAAGCGACCTACCGCACATCAATCTGAAAGTATCCGTATTTATTGGCGGCTAACCCGATGGGGTGCGGCGCATCCCCCGCTTTTTGTTCAATCAACTTAACGAATCAAGGACACCGCCATGACCATCACCTTTGTTACCCGCCATCAAGGCGCTATCGACTGGGCGCGCGAAGAAGGACTGCTGTCCGATGATGCCCGGATTGTTGATGATTTTGACGCGAGCACCCTTGCCGCTGGCGATTTGGTCATCGGCACCCTGCCGACCCATCTTGCGGCCAGCATTTGTGAGCGCGGTGCGCGTTACCAGCATCTGACGCTTGAACTCACGTCTGAATTGCGCGGCAAAGAACTTAGCGCGGCTGAGATGCGTGCCTGTAACGCCCGACTCGAAGAGTTT
>CAIWVX010000394.1 GCA_903916205.1 uncultured beta proteobacterium | reverse complement strand
TCCAAACACACCGAACCCTCAGGGCGAAAGTGGACTCTTTCTGGCCATCCGGGATTCCTCCCTCAAGGTCGCGATCTTGCTGCTGGGGTGGCCCGGCACCCAAACGGATGCGCGTACCGTGAAGGATGAAAGTCCGCTCATGCTAGCCGCACTCAAGGGATTGACCGGACTGTGCCAGGAACTCATTGCCAAGGGCTCCGATGTCAACAAGCCAGGTTGGGCACCGCTGCATTACGCCGCTACCAACGGCCATGTGGCAGTCATCGCGTTGTTGCTTGAGAACCATGCGTACATCGACGCAGAATCACCAAACGGTACAACACCGCTGATGATGGCGGCACATTACGGCACACCAGCAGCCGTAACAATACTGCTTGAGGCGGGTGCGGACCCAAGTCTGAAGAATGAACAAGGTTTGTCGGCTCTGGATTTTGCGCGCGGCGCCGGCAGAGCCGCGTCAGTTGATTTGATCTTGGCGGCGCTTCGGCGGGGGCAGACCCGAGTCGACTGAAATGGGTACTCGTTGCAGCGGAGCGCCCGACATCGTCCCGGCTAGGGCTGTTGCAAGCACCTGGCCTGCTGTTATTATAATTTATACGATGTATACCTCACTAATGCGTTGATTTGATTGAAGATTTTTCCGATGTGGGTAAAAAAGGGGCGTTCTTGGAAGTCAGAACATCCGTTTTTTCAGGGCGCGGGGCGGCATCTGTGGCACGCTGCGACCACTGGCGCGAAGTTGTGTCCGTGGCCTGCATAGGCCGGGTAGGGTTCGACTGTCCAAAGCCTCGATGTGGCGACGGTTGGCCGGTCGGGTACCCCTCGCGGCGTTTCGCTTCGCTTTCATGGGGCAAAGCCCCATACCCCCGACGCTTCGCGGCACTCAGGGGCGCTAACGCACCCCGTCGGCCCCTTAGCGTTCCGTGGCAACCGATGGCGATTAGCCAGATCGGGTAGGCATGATTTGTGGGAGAGATCATGCGCTGGCCCCTGACGTCAGAATCTCGACGGCCTCAGCCGCTACGCGGATAGCCTCTACCTGCTCGCGAAAGACGTAGACCCAAGCCGGGGCAGTCTCACCGGCGGCAGCTTCCAGTGATTCCCCGATGGCGTGAGCCATGACCAGCCGGTCATTCAGAGCGTTGACGGCATCGCGCATGGCACTCATGGGGTACCCCTTGACGTGCTCGCCAGCTTGGCGGCCTTCGCCGCCGCAGGCATTGCACTATGACTGGATTGAGCGGAAATAGGCTTGACGCTCACGCTTGTCTTTCTCGTAGATGGCCTGCTTTTCGGCGCGGGTGAGCTTGGCGGGTTGGGCGGGTTCGGTCTGGCTAGGACTTGTTTTAGATGGGTTTGGCTCAGCCGCTGCTGGCTCTGATCGGGCCGCAGGAGGCTCACCCGGATTGCGCAAGTAGGCGTCCAAGGCAACGCAAATGAGAGCGTTGATGCTGATGCCGAGATAGTCGGCCTTGGCGCGTGCAGCGGCGTCAAGGGCGTCTGGGAGTCTGAGTGAATAGGCCATGTTTGCATTATGACGTTATTTTGACGTTGTTTTGACGACTTATTTTTTGTTGAATCAAGAGTTGTTT
>CAIWVX010000393.1 GCA_903916205.1 uncultured beta proteobacterium | reverse complement strand
GGCAAGTGCGCTGAAATCGAGTGATTAAGCGCTGTAGTGGATTTCCTAGCCGCCTGGATCGCTTTGGAAAAAGGGGGTATTACGCTAGAATCGCCCTCCCGATCACAGTAACCCTCATCAAATGCAAGCACACTTCGGCGGCGGACTACTTTCCTTTTTTCTGAGCCATTTCGGCGGAGTCGGCACGCTCGTGATTTTTGTTATCTTAATTGCCCTCACCTTCCTAGCAGCCTTCTTGATAAAAAAGACAAAACGGCGGTAATCGAATTGATTAATTTGAGGGTTCACGCAAACAACCAACTCGAAGCCCTTAAGTGCGGTCACAAAGAACAAAACTTTTTGATGCGTTTTTTATTCATTATGATTTCTTAAACGTCAGAGGGAATTGATCCGCGATCTACTTCGAGAAGTGGACTATTTTAAAACTGAATCTTACATAGTTTTAGCATTCATTTTCTTTCCAGCAAAGCGCAAAATTATTTGATAAAAAAATACCGTGATTTGCACGAATCTTTTCAGGTGTTAAATGATGTTTAGTTGTCATCAAGAACCATCAAAACGGCATTGCGCCTGAACCTAGAGTTGTCACACAATCGCAGACTACTTGGTCAATTAAACGCATTTATGAACTCATTTATCACTACGCGTCACCCCATTAGCTTTGCGATTCCTGACCTGCAAACCGGGTGCGAAATGATCGCTCGTTGGCCCTTGAGCAACCCGACTCAAGCGGCGACTGAGCTTGAGCGTTGGCTCGATTGCCTATGGGCTACGCCGCCGGATAGCGATACGCTTTTTCGTCTGCTCGAACACGCCTATAGTGCCGCTTCATTCATCGCCGAGGAACTCGCCAAGCGTTATTTGAACAAGGCGTTGCCGCTGGGTGAGCTTGAGGATGCGGTGTTTCAACGTACTGTCTCGATTTGGCTGAGGATGTCCCGTGCCTATGCCCAATGCGCCGAAAGCGTGTCAGTTGAGGCGGTGACGACGCAACAAACGCAGCGGCTAGCGCCCCTCTTGCAACGTTGCATTTACTACACCGGGATGGCGATTGTTGAACACCAGCACGCTCGCCGTGAATATACCGCTGGATTATGGCTTGATCTGCATGGATTCTTTGCCCGCGCTGAAACCTTGGGCGTTGATAAACTCGATGTTCCCGACCGTCCAGAGAATTCAAACCACGCCACCCACTGTGCCGCGACCTATTTAAGCCTTCTGCTTTCTGAAATGGCTGGGAGCTACGGACTCTCGTTGCGTCAACAAGTTATGCTGCGGCGCTGGTCAATTCAGTGGGCTCAACTGACCCGTCTGGAGCGCTTCGGTGTGGGCGAAGCCTTGCCGCCACAGCTTGTTAACCTAAAGCAAGACAGCCCTCTGCAAGCGGCTGGCGATGGTCTCTCGACAGATCATTTTCGGCGCATAGAGTCCGCTCGCCTAGTGGCCCACATTAATCAGCTGAGGCTGCAACTACGTCAAAGAATCCCGCCTTCTCAACTGGCTCTGGGCGAAGACTGCACGGCGGGCCAATGTCAACGTCTGCTTGAGCATTTATCACGCGCTTGGTCGCAAGCTAAAGTCGCGAGAAAATTCCGCCGCCGGGCGACTTCAGGCATAGCCAAACTGTGCACCGAATTTGATGAGATGTATTACTTTGTTTGCGGCCAAGCCTTTGAACAACCCGAGAATGTGCTGGCCTATTCGCGTCGTGAATTTGACGCGCTTTTCACTTTCCGGCATCAAGTCGATTCGAGTCAGGCACTCCATCTGCCCCAGGAGCAACGGCACTTCAGTACCGATCATTGGGACGTGGTGAATCAGTCAGCCAATGGATTTCGCCTTATGCGTAGCGTTGCAGGCAGAAAAATGACGCACGGCCAACTCATTGCGCTGTGTCCGCATGACGGTAATCGTTTCATCTTGGCTAAAAACACCTGGCTCATGCAAAAGAAAGATGGCGGTTTAATTGCCGGACTTGAAGCACTGCCTGGCTTGCCCGTCGCTATTGCGGCTCGTATCCTTGAATCTTCTGGAACGCCTGCTGGAAAATACCATCCGGCCTTCCTGCTACCCGCGACGCCCGCCGCAGCGAGCGAACAATCGTTAATCCTGCCGTCAAGCTGGTATCGCCCTAGGCGCGTTTTAGAATTATTCACCGACGGTGTCTGGCAGGTCAAACTGACCCAAGTGATTGACGACGGGCCGGGCTTTGAACGCGTCGGCTTTGTGATTTGCTAGCCGCCTGTCGTCACCGCGATGCGGGGTCTTAAGAATTGGCTTGCACGCTCTGTGCGACGCCGAGAAAGGCGAAGACAAACGGACAGGGCAATCGCACGAATCTTATAGAAGACCGAGCAATTCTTCGCGGTAGGCGATGGAAGATGCCGCGCGGAGGCGCTGGACTTTGAGGCCACCTTTGCGCTTTACGGGCGCATAGCGG
>CAIWVX010000392.1 GCA_903916205.1 uncultured beta proteobacterium | reverse complement strand
GCAAGGACTACGACGCGGCGAAGGCGATGTACAAGAAGGCGCTGGAACTTGACCCGAACCACGCCATCATCACCGGCAGTTACGCGAACTTCCTTGCCGACCAGCGCAAGGACTACGACGCGGCGGAGGCGATGTACAAGAAGGCGCTGGAACTTGACCCGAATGACGCCAACTACAGTGCCAATTACGCCGCACTGCTTCTATGTAAAGGTGATGTAGCCTCTCTCCAGCAAGTCGCCCCCCTCCTTCGCCGAGTCATCGAGCTTTCCGATCATCGCCCTTCGCAAACGCTGGCTGAAGCCCTGCTCTATGAATGTCTAACCTCCGAACTCAGCGCAGGCCTTCCGGGAGACGCACTAGGACGTCTCAAAGGACTGCTCGGCATGGGTTTCGAACGTGGCTCATGGGATTTCACACGTATTTTCGAATCAGTTTTGCCCAAGGTGGCGGCAGACCGCAGAGACTTTTACCGGGCCGTGGGCGATGCGATCCTAGATGCCAAGCATGTGCCTACCCTAGATGGTTTTGCGCTCTGGCGTGACACGCCACAATCCGATCCCTTTGCCCTCAATTAACTCGCTCACGATGCAAAAAGCCCCGGCCACTCCGTTCTCACCGAGTCGACCGGGGCTTGCCGTCTTTAGTAAAACTTAAACCGTCACCGTATCGGCCACATCCCTGAACTCGGCGATTTTGTCGAAGTTCATGTAGCGATAGACTTCAGCGGCTTTGGCGTTGACCACTTTGACCTGATCGAGGTATTCGGCCACCGTCGGAATTTTGCCCATTAGGGCGCAGATGGCGGCGAGCTCCGCCGAGCCGAGATAGACGAAGGTGTCGATGCCGAGGCGATTGGGGAAGTTGCGGGTCGAGGTCGACATCGCGGTACTGCCCTTCCTGATCTGTGCCTGATTGCCCATGCACAGCGAACAGCCCGGCATTTCCATGCGCGCACCGCTCTTGCCGAGGGTGGCGTAGTAGCCTTCTTCGTTGAGGATCATGGCGTCCATCTTGGTCGGCGGGGCGATCCACAGGCGGGTCGGAATATCGCTCTTGCCTTCGAGCACCTTACCGGCGGCGCGGAAGTGGCCGATGTTGGTCATGCACGAACCGATGAACACTTCGTCGATGGGGGTGCCGGAAACTTCCGACAGCAGTTTCACGTCATCCGGGTCATTCGGGCAGGCCACAATCGGTTCCTTGATGTCGGCCAGATTGATTTCGATGACGGCCGCGTACTCGGCATCGGCATCGCCCTTGAGTAATTGCGGATTGGCGATCCAGGCCTGCATGGCCTGAATACGGCGTACCAGTGTGCGCTTGTCTTCGTAGCCGTTGGCGATCATCCACTTCATCAGGGTGATGTTGGAGGTCATGTATTCGATGATCGGCGCCTTGTCGAGATGCACCGTACAACCCGCCGCCGAACGCTCTGCCGAAGCATCGGAGAGTTCAAACGCCTGCTCGACTTTCAGATCGGGCAAGCCTTCGATTTCCAGAATGCGACCGGAGAAGATGTTTTTCTTGCCCTGCTTGGCAACGGTCAGCAAGCCCTGCTTGATGCCGTAATACGGAATGGCATTGACCAGATCGCGCAAGGTGATGCCGTCCTGCATTTTGCCTTTGAAGCGCACCAGCACAGATTCGGGCATATCCAGCGGCATCACGCCGGTGGCGGCGGCAAAGGCCACCAGACCGGAACCGGCCGGGAAGGAAATGCCAATCGGGAAACGGGTGTGCGAATCGCCGCCGGTACCGACGGTATCGGGCAGCAACAGACGATTGAGCCAGCTATGGATGACGCCATCGCCGGGACGCAGCGAAACGCCGCCACGGGTGGTGATAAAGCTCGGCAGCGTACGATGCGTTTTGACGTCGACTAACTTTGGATAGGCGGCGGTGTGACAGAAGGACTGCATCACCATGTCGGCTGAAAAGCCGAGGCAGGCCAGATCCTTAAGCTCGTCGCGGGTCATCGGGCCGGTGGTGTCCTGTGAGCCAACCGTCGCCATACGCGGCTCGCAGTAGGTGCCGGGAATAACGCCCCGCTGTTGTCCATTTTCTTCAGGCAGGCCACAGGCGCGACCGACCATTTTCTGCGCCAGCGAATAGCCCTTGCCGGTATCGGCTGGGTTATGGGGCAGACGGAACAGCGTTGACACCGGCAGTCCCAGCGCTTCACGCGCCTTGGCGGTCAGGCCGCGACCGATGATCAGCGGAATCCGGCCACCGGCCCGCACTTCGTCGAGAATCACCGGGGTTTTGAGTTGCGATTCGGCGATCAGCTTGCCATTTTTGAAAGCGGTGACCTTGGTCGTCGCGGTATCAATTTTCAGCTCAATCTCGTCGCCCATCGCCATGTCGTCGACATTCAGTTCGATTGGCAGTGCGCCCGCATCTTCCATGGTATTAAAGAAGATCGGCGCAATTTTCGAGCCGAGACAGACACCACCAAAACGCTTGTTCGGAATGAAGGGAATGTCCTGACCCGTAAACCACAGCACCGAGTTGGTGGCTGATTTACGTGAAGAACCGGTACCCACCACATCGCCGACATAGGCAATCAGATGGCCTTTTTTAGCCAGCGCTTCAAGTTGTTTCAGCGGGCCACGCTGGCCCGGCTCATCGGCCTCGATACCGGGACGCGGATTCTTGAGCATAGCCAGCGCGTGCAACGGAATATCCGGGCGCGTAGTGGCATCGGGAGCCGGAGAAAGATCATCGGTATTGGTTTCACCGGTGACTTTGAAGACGGTAATTTTCTGCGAGGCGGGCACTTCTGGACGCGAGGTAAACCACTCGGCGTCAGCCCAGGATTGCAGCACCGATTTGGCGTTGGCATTGCCTTTATCGGCCAGTTCTTTTACGTCATGGAAAAAGTCGAACACCAGCAGGGTTTTCTTCAGCGCCTCTGCGGCTACCGCGCCCACTTCGACCTCACCGAGCACATCAATCAGCGGCTTGACGTTGTAACCCCCCAACATCGTCCCGAGCAATTCGGTGGCCTTGGCGCGGGAGATTAGCGCACAAGCTGTTTCCCCTTTGGCGACTTTGGATAAAAACTCGGCCTTGACCTTGGCCGCATCATCCACCCCGGCTGGCACGCGATAGGTCAACAATTCAACCAGCGCCTGCGCTTCGCCAGCCGGTGGGTTGAGCAGGAGTTCAACCAGTTCGGTGGTCTGCTTGACTGACAGTGGCAGCGGCGGAATGCCAAGCGCAGCGCGCTCAGCGACATGAATTCGGTAGGATTCCAGCATGGGGACGTCCTTTCTCAGTGAAGGGTCAAAAACAACAATTTATGAAGCCGTCGGGGCCGCAAAAAAAGCGTACGGCGAGTTTCAGCATTAAATCTAAACGCCTCAAACAACAAGTCTTCTATATGTTATAAGAGAACGTCGTTGCTGTGAAGTTTTTTCAGACAACGAAACAGTGACCCAATAGGTTTCGTTTAACTCTCTTGTCCGTCATCGCTTGCCTCTCCAAGGGATTTCACCTTGTTTTGCAAAATACGTTCCACTTCGGTTGTGCGCTATTACTTATAACTCCTTGATGGTGCCTTTGGGTACATGGCAATACCAGACGCAAAAAAAGCCCGCATTTAAGCGGGCTTAATGTAGTTTTGTGCATTTCAGTGCCAGACGGTACGAGACATTAAATCACTCCCACTCAATAGTAGCGGGTGGCTTCCCCGAAATATCATAAACAACTCGATTGATGCCGCGCACCTCATTAATGATGCGGTTAGATACTTTACCAAGTAAGCTATGGGGCAATTCTGCCCAATGCGCCGTCATGAAGTCCTGCGTTTGAACGGCACGTAAGGCCACCACATACTCGTAGGTTCGACCATCGCCCATGACACCGACCGCCTTCACCGGAAGGAATACAGCAAAAGCTTGGCTCGTTTTGTTGTACCAGCCAGAGGAACGCAATTCTTCAATGAAAATGGCATCGGCGCGACGTAACAGATCGGCAAACTCTTTTTTAACTTCACCAAGAATACGAACCCCGAGACCCGGGCCTGGGAACGGATGCCGATAAACCATTTCACGTGGTAAACCAAGCGCTACACCGAGTTCGCGGACTTCATCCTTGAACAGTTCACGTAACGGTTCGAGCAGCTTGAGGTTAAGCGTTTCGGGCAAACCACCCACATTGTGATGGCTCTTGATGGTATGGGCCTTCTTGGTTTTTCCGCCGGCAGACTCGATTACATCCGGGTAGATCGTGCCTTGCGCCAGCCACTTGGCTTCCTCCCCACGCTCTGCCAGTTTCTTCGATTCCGACTGAAACACTTCAACAAATTCACGGCCAATGATTTTTCGTTTCTGCTCAGGATCTGAAACCCCTGCCAAATGCCCCATGAACTGCTCAGTCGCATTAACGTGAATCACCTTGACCCCGAGATTGTTGGCAAAGGTTTTCATGACCTGCTCGGCTTCATTCAGACGCAAAAGCCCGTTGTCGACGAAAACACAGGTCAGTTGATCACCAATGGCGCGATGCAGCAGTGCGGCAACTACGGAAGAATCAACACCGCCTGAAAGACCTAAGATAACTTTCTCCGAACCGACCTGAGCGCGTACTTTGGTAATGGCTTCATCGACGTAATCCGGCATATTCCAGTCGTGACCACAACGGCAAATTTCATGCACAAAACGGGCAAATAGTTCTTTGCCCTTAAGCGTGTGCGTAACTTCAGGATGAAACTGAACCGCGTAAAATTTGCGCGACTCATCGGCCATTGCGGCGATCGGACATGAGTCGTTTCCGGCAATCACTTTGAATCCAGTCGGCAATTCAGTAACCTTGTCGCCGTGGCTCATCCAGACATCGAGTAGTCCATGACCTTCGCTGTTAGTGCGGTCTTGTATCCCGCTGAACAGTGCTGAATGGCCCCGAGCCCGAATTTCGGCATAGCCAAACTCGCGTTTTCCAGAGCTCTCAACCTTGCCACCCAGTTGTTGCGCCATGGTTTGCATGCCATAACAGATACCCAGAACCGGAACGCCAAGTTCAAAAACAACTTGCGGCGCACGCCATTCTTCAGCTTCGTACACGGAATTTGGGCCACCCGAAAGAATAATTCCACTCGGTTTGAATTCACGAACGAATTCGTTGCTTACGTCAAATGGATGAAGTTCACAATAAACCTGCTGCTCACGCACACGACGTGCGATGAGTTGAGAAACCTGGGAGCCAAAATCGAGGATGAGTATTTTCTGGTGGGCCATTTTCGGACCTTGAATCAAGAAGGGCGGCTACAGGAGCCGCCCTACGGAACATGGAATCAATCAGTCAACATGATAGTTGGGTGCTTCTTTGGTAATTTGTACATCGTGCACATGCGACTCACGAACCCCCGCTGAGGTGATTTCCACAAATTCAGCTCGCTCATGCATTTCATCAATCGTCGCACAACCCAAATAACCCATCGAAGAGCGCAAGCCCCCCATCAATTGGTGTACCACCGCCAGCACAGAACCTTTGTAGGGGACGCGCCCTTCAATGCCTTCCGGCACTAGCTTGTCGATGTTTGACGAATTTTCTTGGAAATAACGATCCGCAGCACCTGCAGCCATAGCCCCAATCGAACCCATGCCACGGTAGGATTTGTACGAACGCCCCTGGAAGAGTTCAACTTCACCCGGCGCTTCTTCGGTGCCGGCAAATAATCCGCCAAGCATGACCGAATTTCCTCCGGCGGCAATCGCTTTGCAGATGTCTCCAGAATAACGAATGCCTCCATCGGCAATCATCGGCACTCCGGTTCCTTTGAGCACATCGGAAACCATCTGGATGGCCGTAATTTGCGGCACACCGACACCGGCCACAATACGTGTGGTGCAGATCGAACCGGGGCCGATACCCACCTTGACGCCATCCGCACCATGATCAATCAAGGCTCGCGCGGCATTGGCTGTAGCAATATTGCCGCCAACTACCTCAACCGCCGGAAAGTTTTTCTTGACCCATAGGACGCGGTCTAACACGCCTTGCGAATGCCCGTGAGCGGTATCAATGACGATAACGTCGACACCGGCTTCGGCCAGCAATTCAGCACGCTCTTCGGTACCGGCACCCACCCCAATTGCCGCACCAACGCACAAACGCCCTGCCGCATCCTTGCTGGCAAACGGATGTTCGGTGGTTTTGATGATGTCCTTGACGGTAATCAGACCACGTAATTCAAAAGCATCATTAACCACCAGCACCCGCTCAAGCCGATGCTTGTGAATCAGCGCCTTTCCTTCCTCAACCGTTGCGCCTTCCTTGACTGTGACGAGACGCTCACGCGGGGTCATGATGTTGCGGATAGGTTGATCAAGATGGGTTTCAAAACGTAGATCCCGATTAGTCACGATACCAACGACGGTTTTGCCTTCAAGTACGGGGAATCCTGAAATTTTATGCAACAGTGTGAGTTCCAGTACATCGCGAACCGACATCGTTGGTGGAACGGTAATGGGGTCTTTCAGAATTCCCGATTCAAAACGCTTGACTTTTGCAACTTCCGCCGCTTGGGCCTTGGAAGTCAAGTTTTTATGAACGATACCAATGCCGCCCTCTTGCGCCAAAGCAATGGCAAGACGACTTTCCGTGACGGTATCCATCGCCGCAGACACCAATGGCATATTTATTGTAATGTTGCGAGTCAGACGAGTACGAAGTTTAACGTCACAGGGTAAAACAAGGGAGTGTGATGGTACGAGCAGGACGTCGTCAAACGTAAGCGCCCTCTGAATTAAACGCATGGCCTATGATCCTGTGTCACAAAAACGTATTATACAGCACGCCTTTACACGTCAGGATGACCATGAAACGCTTAGTCTTTTCCGTTGCCATTCTCATCATTTCAATCGCTGCAAATGCGCAAATTTACCAGTGGAAAGATGAAAACGGTAAAACGATTCTTTCAGATAAGCCGCCTATTGGCAAAGTACGCATTGAGCGCAAAACAGAACCTGTGTCTATCAATGAGCCTTCGCCACAGAAAACAATGGCTGAACGCGAATTTGATTTCCGTAAGCGCCAAAAAGACTTACAAGACAGCGAGAAAAAGTCTAAAACAGAACAAGATGCAAATGCCGCCAGAGAAGAAAATTGCACCACCGCTCGTCGCCATCTTCGAGTTCTTGAGTCAGGGGAACGTCTTGCCATGAGGGACGATAACGGCGAGCGCTATTTTATGGAAGATGCGCAGCGCGAGCAGGAAATTGAAAAAGCAAGGCAGGTCATACAATCCGTTTGCAAGTAGCTCAAACCGCCGCAGACGATTCACTTTCCGACTCCCCCGCGCCTTTTTTCATAACCTTTCCTTCTGCCGCCCGTTGCTTGCGAACTTCCTTGGGGTCGGCAATCAAAGGGCGGTAAATTTCGATGCGATCACGGTGTCGAATCATTGCGTCGGGCTTTGCCAGCTTAGCAAAAATACCGAGTTTGTTTTTTGCCAGATCAATTTCCGGATATTTTTGCAGTACGCCGGAAGCTTCAATCGCTTGCCGTACCGTTGCGCCATCGGCTATTTTGACGGCAAATAATTCTTGTTTTTGTGCCAAGGCATAAACCACTTCGACGCTGATTAAATTTGACATTTAATTTCCCATTAATTTGCACAATTGATTTTGTTGGATTATTTCTTATCCCGAATTTTAACAAAAGCGGAAAAGTCTGGTTTAACCATTTGATATAATCCTAAAAACCGCAGTTACCCGATTCCCCATGATTTTCCAGAAGTTGATGCGCGGAAAATGGCGCAATTCCGACGAGGACGTGCTTAAGATGATCGCAGACGCGGCGCCAAACGGTAGTTGAATTTAACGGCTCCGCAGCTTCAGCAACCCAGTTCTGAAGCAAGGCGGAGACGCGCATCAGCACTGCCCGGGCCTTCTCGAAATCGGCGTGCAAACCGGATAGTGTGATTGTCGTTTGCCCGGCGTGTTCCGTCCGGCGCCCAACCGAAGACATCAGTCACGCTCGACTGGTAATGGCCTCGCGCCGAGCCAAACAGACGCCGCCCGTTATACGGACGGCAACGCCAACGCCACCGCCCCAGCCCCACGGGTTTTTCAACTCATCAAAGGCGTTCTCGGCGTCGGCCCGATCCCGGTAAAGCTGGCCTAGGCTGAGAATTTCGTAGTCTGTGTTGGTGACCCGCACGGGATATTTATAGCCGGTAATACCCTTACCCGCCTTCTTGTCCGCTTCGATAAAAGCCAGCACGTGCTGACCGTCGTCCTCTCCGGTCATCATGACTTCGCCCGTGAGCGCTCGGTGGATGACCACAACCCGGCGCTGCCTCCCCCAACACGCCAGCGCAAGCTTTCCGTCCATTCCTTCCCCGCCTTGGCCGGCGTCGGCCCAGCCCGATTGACGAAAGAGGCGGTTGATGTGGCGTTTGACGTTCTTCGAGAGCTTGAACAGGTAAGGTTGGCATCGCGCTTCCAGCGCGGTCATCAACGGGTCGTTACCAAAGGAAACGTCACCTCGCACGAGCTGCGGTTTCTTGTCTGGCGGCAGATCGTCGAGGGTCTGCAGCGGGCCGGGTTGGGTGTGTTTGACCGTGTGTTCATTCCCAGCACGCACTTCGACACCCCGTACTAGGCGGGTGCCGGCCATCAAGTCGGTGTGGTCGCTGTGCGAGGAGCGTCGAGCAGCCGGCTCATGTGGTCAGACAGGTGTGCGTCCAGCCAGGTCGTGCCTTCGGCTTCGGGGAGACGCTTCAGTGCGTTGCGCAGAGCTGCTTCGGAGATGACCTTGCCCATGCCGAGCCATCCTAGATTAACCCCATCGCACCGTATCGCTGTTACATAGGAGTAGCGTTTGTGGCCCGACAGGATCGCGAGCAACCACGTACCTAGCACCTCTGCCTTGCTTGGCGCATTCGGGCGGCTGTAACTCAGCGGCTTTCCAGCCCGCGCGACCACAGCCCCGTCAGTGTGAGAAATTCGATGAAGTAGGCCCGTTGCCCCATAGGCGTCGCCGTGCTTTCGCTATCCCAGCGTACTTGTACTCGACCCGCCATCGTTGGCACACCCAAACACGACAAAAACTTTTCTTCCCGTTTTATCAGGGATTCGAGCAGGACAGGAATCGCTGTCAGCTCGTTAGATTTCTCGGCACCGGCTTATTGACCCAGAATCAGTCGAGCCTCGGTGGCGAAGGCACTCACCCAATGCAAGGACGGCAGACCTTTCTTCTGTCTACGCCGACTGGCCTTGCCATCAATCGCAACCACTTGACCCGCCAATAGGGCCGGCAGCACGCTCCCCACCCGTGCCCGAAAACGCTTCTCCACCGCTCGACGATCCAGCAAACGGAACAAACGCTTCAAGATGTCGTGCGAAGGAATGCCGTTTTCCCGTGTCAAAAAGCGCCGCAACCCGTCAATGCGCTCTTTGCTCCAGCTTTCGATTCCCACAAAATCCTCGATCCCGCTAACCATCGCGCAGACCGAAATCACCAACCTCTCCACGAGATCGTATTTCGACCGCCCCGCCACGCGCGGGATCCGGAACATCAGAAAAAGCCGTCGTCAGCGCCAACCGCCCATCCAGATCATCCCGCATTCCCGTCTCCATGAGTCACCGCAAAAAGACAGTAAGCTACACAAATCAACGACCTGTGAACACCCCCTTTGTAACTCATTGACCGTAAACAACTATTTCATGGGGCAACGACAATCTCATTGTTATTTTGGTGCAATTGCCCTGGCCGTCCTTGCGTCGCACCAAGAACCAGAAACCGTGCCGTCTGAACACGCTCCGGTACTTGTTTGTTGTCGTTACCTTGAAAACCATCCAGACCAATTGAACTATCAAGCCGCCCTTGCCGCAGATTTGCCTATCGGCTCAGGTGAAGTCGAAAGCGCTCACCGCTTCATCATTCAGAAACGCCTCAAACTCCCTGGCGCGTGGTAGAAAACAGAGACCGCCCAAGCCATGCTGAATCTTCGTGTCACTCGCGCAAACGCTCGATGGAATCAGTATTGGGAGAAAATGGCCACTTGAAGCCAAGCTTTAACCACACTTTCGATTGCACCCTTAATCACACCAAAATTACACTTAGCTACGCTTTCTTGTTATAATTTCGCGTTTTAATTTCGTCCTATTTCTGAATTTGGAATAAATCCTATGGTTGTTATTCGTCTGGCTCGTGGTGGCGCAAAAAAGCGTCCTTTTTACAATCTGGTTGTGGCTGACTCGCGCACCCGTCGTGATGGTCGCTTCATAGAGCGTATTGGTTTCTACAATCCGATTGCTACAGAGAAGGAAGAAGGTCTGCGGATCGCCGTTGATCGTCTGACCTACTGGCAACAGCAGGGCGCTCAGCTATCGCTAACGGTTGCTCGCTTGGTTAAGCAGTCGGCGGCAGCCAAAGCTACAGTTTAGTAGGCGACATTAAAGATTTTTGTCTGAATTAGACAGACAAAATATGCCTGCCGATATTGTTATTCTCGGCAAAGTCGTCGGGCCTTATGGTTTGCGTGGTGCAGTCAAGGTTTTCCCTTTTGCCGATGATCCATCGGCTTGGGGCAAGCTGAAGCACTGGTGGGTTGGGCATGAAGGTGATGCGCCGGTTTTGTGGCAACAAACTCGTTTAGTCAGTTGCAAGCTGCACGCTGATCTCCTAATTGCCGAGCTTGAGTGTTTGCCTAACCGGAATGCTTCTGAGACGTCACGCGGTCTATTGATAGGCGTGCCACGTTCAGAATTACCCAAGGTCGCTGCGGATGAATATTACTGGGCTGATCTGATTGGTCTGAATGTTGTCAATAAGCACAATGAGTCTTTGGGGCATGTTCTTGGTTTGATTGAAACATCCGCTAACGATGTTTTGCGGGTGGGTGATGAGCAAGCAGGTACAGGCGAAAATGAGCGTTTGCTGCCGTTTGTTGGGACAGTGATTTTGGATGTTGATTTGTCGGCGCGACGTATCAGAGTGGATTGGGAATTAGACTGGTGAGGCTTAATACCGTTAGCAGCGAGTCGTCACTGAACTCACCGGAACACTGTTTTACTGCCGATGTGGTGACCCTGTTTCCTGAAATGTTTGTCGCCCTAACGCAGTCAGGCATAACACGGCGAGCGATTGAAGAAAAACGCTGGCGCTTAGATTTTTCAAATCCCCGTGATTTCACTACGGACAATCATCGTACCGTTGATGATCGTCCGTATGGCGGGGGGCCGGGGATGGTAATGATGCCAGACCCTTTAGCGGCTGCGATTGCTGCAGCTAAGGCACGGCAACTGAGTGCCGGAGTGATGAGTAGCCGGGTAATTTATCTCTCACCACAAGGTGCGCCACTGACGCATCAGCGGGTGCAGCAGTTTGTGCAGCACGTGGCAAAAGAAGGTTTGATTTTGTTGTGTGGTCGCTACGAAGGAATCGACGAGCGTTTGATCACGCATTGTGTTGATGAAGAAATATCGATCGGGGATTTCGTGCTTTCGGGTGGAGAAATCCCGGCAATGGCCTTGTTGGATGCCATTGTCAGGCTGTTGCCTGGTGTCTTGAATGACGCCGATTCGGCAACGCAGGATTCGTTTTTCGTGGGCTTGCTGGATTGCCCACATTATACGCGGCCAGAGCATTACGCTGGTCAGCGGGTGCCGGAGGTATTGATGTCCGGGCATCACGAGCAGATTCGTTGCTGGCGCCTTAAACAAGCGCTAGGGCGGACGTGGCAGCGACGACCTGATTTGTTAGCAGGACGTTTGCTGTCGAAAGAGGAAACGCAACTCCTGGTGCAGTTTCAGGAGCAATGCGATCAGGAAACTATAAAGGAGTTTTATAAATGAATCTGATAGCGATACTTGAGCAAGAGGAAATAGCCCGTTTGGGTAAAATTATTCCCGCATTTGCACCGGGCGACACCGTTGTTGTCCAAGTTAAAGTGAAAGAAGGTACCCGGGAGCGTTTGCAGGCTTACGAAGGCGTTGTTATTGCCAAGCGTAACCGAGGACTTAATTCCAGCTTTATCGTCCGCAAGATTTCATCCGGTGAGGGCGTTGAGCGTACCTTCCAGACCTATTCGCCGCTGGTTGCCGCGATTGAAGTCAAACGCCGTGGTGATGTACGCCGCGCTAAGTTATATTACCTCCGTGAGCGTTCCGGTAAATCTGCACGAATCAAGGAAAAATTAGTACGCAAGGTCAAGGAAGTTAAACCGGCGACGGTCTAACTCGTCCTCGCGCCTCCCCGCTTGGGTTCGCCGATCATCAGATGACACATGCCGTTGCGCTGATATTGTGCATCCTAGCGGGCGTGGCCGACCGCCGCTTTCAAAAAAATCTGCTCCCGCGTTTACTTGCGCAGCAAAGTTTCCAATAGATTCACTGCATCATCCGTCAGCGTAACTCGATATTTGATGGCAAACACGACAGGCCGCGTCCGGGAAAAGCAGCGAACCTGTCTTATTCCAATTTGCAATAGAAAGAGCAATAATCCTAAAAACTCAGTTGACGGTAGTATTTTCCAATTCAGGTATGAGCCGAAGGAGCTACGAAGAGAATGACACGGAGATGTGGGTTGAAGGGTTAAAAGGAGAGTCTAACGGATTACCGCTCAAGGCGCGATAAGGTGATGATTCTGGTGGTGTGGTTTTGATTTTTGGGTTTTAGAGAACTATTTATTTCGGTTGTGTGTTTTTACTGCCCGCATGAAGCCCTCACTCAGTCGGTCTTCTGGGGCGGGAATCAGGCTCGGCGCTTGGGTTTGACGAAGGTGGCAAAGAGCTCACGCTTGGTGCGTTGCATGGCCTGAGCGGCGGCCAAGTCGGTTTGTGATTTGGCTTGAACCAGCAAGTTTGCCAAAATGACACCCGGCTTAAACGTGGCTAAGTCTTGCGCGACCAATAGGTTCAAACCTGCGCCTACGTAAAAAAAGCTAATGAATAATCTGGGTTCAACTGTCCACGACATTGGCATTCATGCGATTGCCTTGACCATTTAAAAGAATGGTTTCACTCTCATCTGCTGGCTTTTTATCAGTGAGTTTGCGCAGACGTTTTTCATCCTGCTTTCTTTTCTTCTCCAGATCTCTCTGGCGTTTTTCAAACGAGT
>CAIWVX010000391.1 GCA_903916205.1 uncultured beta proteobacterium | reverse complement strand
GGCCAATCCCACTCGATCCGTAACGACTCAGTTCCCGTTTCGTCATTCCCGCGCAGACGGTAAATAAAGGCATAACCCTTCACCACAGAGACACGGAGGCACAGAAGTTGCGCAGAGGAGCCCCTTTAGAACAAGGGTTACCTCTGCGTTTTCTCTGTGTCTCTGCGCCTCTGTGGTGGATTTTTAATTCTTCACTTCTTCAAGGGAGGAAGTCGAATCCGCGTTTCTGAGCGGTTCTTACCCATTTTTAGCCCGTCACTAAAAATCAGGCGCGGAAATTGCTATGGTTTAGGGTATGAAAGCTGAAGACCTCAATACCCATCGTTTTGTCCTTGATCTTAAGGCCACCGCCGAGCTCAAAGCCAAGATGAAACAAGATCCCCAAGGGAGTCTGAAACAAGCCGCTCAAGAGTTTGAGGGCATGATGTTGCAGATGATGCTGAAAAGTATGCGCGATGCCACGCCGCAAGACGGGATGATGGATAACGATCAGACGCGCTTCTTCACTTCGATTATGGATCAGCAACTCGCACAGAACCTTTCTGCGAAGGGACAACTGGGGTTTGCCAAGCTGATTGAGCAACAGTTGGGCCGCAATTTAGTTTCGGGTAACGCTTCTGATCCAGGGGCTTCGTTGGATGCTTTGCAGCAGTCGTTGCTACAGCAACAAGCGGCAAGTATTGGGAGTCGATTCTCTGGTGCGGGCGCTGAGCGGGTATCTGGCGCATCGGGGGCGGTGATTGATCCGGCGAATGCTTCAGCGTCGGGTGCGCCGGAGAGCGGGAATGATTTCGTCAGCCGTATTTGGCCCCATGCCGTTGAGGCGGCAAAAAAATTGGGCGTGCCGCCACACTTTCTAGTCGCACATTCGGCGCTTGAAAGTGCTTGGGGAAAAAGTGAGATTCGCGCCGCCGATGGTGCGTCGAGCTACAACCTGTTTGGCGTCAAGGCGGGGCGTAACTGGACCGGCGCTTCGGTCGATGTACAAACCACCGAGTATGTCAATGGTGTCGCCCAATCGGTACGGGAAAAATTCAGAGTTTATGGCTCCTATGGTGAAGCCTTTAGCGATTACGCCAGTCTGCTCAAAAACAATAGCCGATTTTCTGGGGTGCTCGGTCAGCAGGATGGCACGCAGTTTGCGCGGTCATTGCAACAATCGGGTTACGCCACCGACCCCGCTTACGCCGACAAACTTAGCCGGATCATCAATGGCACGACACTACGGCAGGCGCTGGCCGGCTAGATGAGTGTCTCAATAATCGAACAGAGTTGCCGTTAGAAGGTCATCACAGGAGTTTGCACAATGAGTACTGGTTTGTTTAATTCGGCGGTTTCCGGGATGCTTTCGGCGCAGATCGCCATGCAAACGGCGCAGCACAATATCAGTAATCAAAGTACCCCCGGATTTAACCGACAACGGGTGGTGCAAACATCCAACATCGCGATGCTGACGGGCTCAGGATTTATCGGTCAGGGAGCCAATATCACTACCGTTGATCGCATGTATGATCAATTTCTAAGCGGTCAAGTGAGCAGCGCGCAAACCAGCAGCAGTGAACTTGAGGCCTATTACTCGCAGATCGCGCAAATTGACAATATGCTGGCGGATCCCAGCTCGGGTTTATCACCGGCTTTGCAGAGTTTCTTTTCGGGTGTGCAGAGTGTCGTTACTTACCCCACCCTATCCTCCTCACGGCAAACCATGATGTCATCGGCACAAGCTTTGGTTGCTCGTTATCAAGGGCTTGATACGCGCCTTAGCCAACTGTACGAAAGCGTTAATGGTCAGATTACCAATCAGGTTGACGCCATCAATTCATACGCCCAGCAGGTGGCTGCATTAAATCAGAATATCATTGTTGCTCAATCGTCAATCAACAAACCAGCTAACGATCTGCTGGATAAGCGCGATCAACTGGTGTCCGAGTTGAATAAACTGGTACGCATTGATACTACGGTCAATTCTGACGGCAGTTTTAATGTATTTTTTGGTTCGGGTCAGGCCTTAGTGGTCGGCACACAGGTGATGACCTTGACCGCCAAAGGCTCAAGTGACGACCCGTCACGCCTCGCCGTGGGTTTGACCAATGCAGGCGGCTCTCAGGAAATGCAAGAGTCGCAGATTACCGGCGGAAGCTTAGGAGGCCTGATCAAATTCCGTTCTGAATCACTGGATAAAGCCGCCAATGATCTGGGCCGTAATGCCGCCTCATTGGCGCTGACGTTTAACGCGCAACATGCCTTGGGTCAAGATTTGCTCGGAAATGTGGCGGGAGATACAGGTTTTCAAGGCACCTTTTTTAATCTACCGTCGCCTAAAGTGCTGCCCAATACGCAAAACCCGAGCAACGCCCCGACGCTAACGGCGAGCTATGTATCACCCACTTTTGATGGCAACTATTACACCAATCTAACCAATAGCGATTATCGACTTGATACGAATACGCTCACTTTGACGCGCTTAAGCGATAACTTCAGTTGGCCTCCGGCAGCAGACCTTGCGGCCCTAAATGTAACGGCGGCTACTCAGGGTTTTAGCATTGCGGCATCCGGGCCTTTGGTGGCCAATTCAAGCTACCTGATTCAGCCGACAAGAGACGCGGCGAAAAACCTCTCGATCAATTCGACGATTACCGCTAATTTGAATTTAATTGCTGTTGCGGCACCGGTTCGTACGCAGACGGGTAGCACGAATAAAGGCAATGCGACAATTTCATCGGGTACTGTTGTCGCCGGTTATTCGGCTTCGTCTTTGCCACTCACTTTGACGTATGCCAGCGCAACAAATAAGTTGTCAGGTTTTGTTGGCGTTTCTGCGACTAATCCGGTTACGGTGACAGACAGTCAGGGTAAGGCGCTGGCGGGGTCACCTTTTACGGCAGACTCGGTAAGCTTTACCAGCGGTGCCACAATAAGTTACATGGGAATGAGTTTCTCGATCAGCGGCACCCCATCAAATAACGATACCTTTCAGATTGTAAAAAATACGGCGGGCGTCTCCGATGGACGTAATGCATCGCTGTTGGGACAACTGCAAACACAAAAAACCATGTCGGGGAAAACGGCAAGTTTCCAAGACGCTTATGCCCAACTGGTGAGCGATATCGGAAATAAAACACGTCAGATTTCAGTCACCAACGATGCTCAAACGGCCTTGCTTGAGCAAGCCCAAGCGTCACGTGAAGCCCTTTCCGGGGTCAATCTTGACGAGGAAGCCGCGAATTTAATCAAGTATCAACAGGCTTATCAGGCGGCGGCGAAGTC
>CAIWVX010000390.1 GCA_903916205.1 uncultured beta proteobacterium | reverse complement strand
TGGCGGCAGCCTTCCAGCAGGTTGCCGAAACCGACTAAGTTGCTCTGGATGTAGACTTGCGGATTAGTCAGTGAGTAACGCACGCCAGCCTGTGCCGCCAAGTGAATAACGCGGTTAAATTTCTCGCTGTTGAACAAGCTGAGCATCGCCAACGAATCCGCAATATCCATTTTGACAAAACGGAAATTGGCGAAGGATTTCAAACAGTCAAGGCGAGCGAGTTTGAGTTTGGGGTCGTAGTAATCGTTGAGGTTGTCGATGCCGACGACCTCGTCACCACGCGCCAGAAGAAGGCGGGTAACGTGCAGTCCGATGAAGCCCGCCGCGCCAGTAACCAGAATCTTCATTAGAGTCTGCCGATGGGAAAGTATTCAAAACCCTGTTGGCGCATCGTGGCCGGGTCGTAAAGATTGCGCCCGTCAAAAATGACCGGGGTCTTGAGCCGCGATTTGAGCGTATCAAAATTCGGGCTGCGGAAAGCCTTCCATTCGGTGACGATCAGCAGGGCATCGGCACCCTCTACGGCGGCCATCGGGTTGGTAACCAATTTTAGATCATCACGCTGACCATAGATGCGCTGTGTTTCTTCCATAGCCGCTGGGTCGTAGGCCGAGAGGGTGGCACCCATTGCCCATAGCGCTTCGATCATGACCCGGCTTGGAGCCTCACGCATGTCGTCAGTGTTGGGCTTGAAAGCCAGTCCCCACAAGGCAAAGTGCTTGTTTTTGAGATCGCTGCCGAAGCGTGCGCGGAGCTTAGTGATGAGCACCATTTTTTGCGCTTCATTGGCTTCTTCAACCGCGTTAAGCACGCGTAGCGGCGCACCGTTTTCCGTTGCCGTGCGCTGCAACGCCTGTACATCCTTGGGAAAGCACGATCCGCCGTAACCGCAACCGGCGTAGAGAAAGTGGTAGCCGATACGCGGGTCAGAGCCCATGCCCTGACGAACCTGTTCAATATCGGCACCGAGTTTTTCAGCCAAAATAGCCAGTTCGTTCATGAAAGAAATGCGCGTGGCCAACATGGCGTTGGCGGCGTATTTGGTCAGTTCTGCCGAGCGCACATCCATGACGACCAGCCGTTCATGGTTGCGCTGAAAAGGCGCATAGAGACTGCGCAAAAGTTGCGTGGCCTTGTCGCTATCGGTGCCGATGACGATGCGGTCAGGCTTCATGAAGTCATCGAGAGCCGCACCTTCTTTCAGGAATTCTGGATTGGAGGCGACGCAGAATTCAATGCCCAGACCCCGTGCCTGAAGTTCTTCCTGAATAGCGGCCTTGACGCGGTCGGCGGTGCCCACCGGAACCGTCGATTTGTCGACCACCAGTTTGAAGCTGTTCATGTTCCGGCCAATGTTACGGGCCGCCGCAACGACGTACTGCAGATCAGCCGATCCATCTTCGTCAGGTGGCGTACCAACGGCGATGAACTGAATCTCACCGAAATGCACCGCCGCCTCGACATCGGTACTAAAAACGAGACGACCCGCCGCCACATTGCGCTTGACCATATCGTCAAGACCGGGTTCGTAGA
>CAIWVX010000389.1 GCA_903916205.1 uncultured beta proteobacterium | reverse complement strand
TTTGTCGAGCATATAGTCCTGCAGCGAAAGCAAGTCCACCTGGGCATCGGGAAGAACGATGACCGCCATTATTTGCGGTTTTGACGAGCCGCCAGCAGTTGCGCCCGTGATTCAGTAGCGGAAATACCCTTCCCTTGTAGGCGGTCTTTCTCGCCCAAGGCAATGATTTTCAAAGCCGCAATAAGCGACTCCTTTTCCTGAAACTGCTTGACACCCTCAATCACCATACTGGCCTCACCATTCTGGGTGATAACAAACGGATTTCCGTTCATTGCAAGGTCTTCAGAAATTTGGGCCGCATGGCTCTTGAGGTACGAAATGGACTTGATGTTGGCGATGGACTGCATGTTGCCTCCTAGGATTCGCTAGGTCTAAATTTAGTACCGGATTTAGTTGGTGTCAATGATTGGCGTGTCGCCCCTAATTGGAACAATGCGAGGTGTCACATATCGGGGTGTCGGTTTTTATGGGAGACTTTCACGCAACAAGAAAAAAGGTCGCTTGTAATTATTGGGTTAGTTATGTTGTCAGGAGAGTCCCCCTCCGCCAGTACAAAGACCCCTAACCTTCTCAACAGGTTTGGAGCCAGTATCAAGCTCCGTACTACGCGGTGTTTTTTGCTCATCAAACGCCTCAAGTGCTTCCCATCATCGAAGGGAAGATAGTGGATCAGCGCCGGCAAGCGCCCGAAGCAGGTCAGCCGTGACGGCAGCACATGGCGAACGGTAAGATACGGCGCTCAGACTCCGCGCCCAGCGGCTGCACCACAGCGCATAGGAGTATCATTAACATTTACCAACCGTCAGCCCGGCTGACCTTGTTTTGCTAATGACACGACAACACCTAAGCAGCGCCATCCATAACCGTCTTGAGCTGTTCCGGCGTCAGCGCCGGGTGCAGGCGGGTTCGCTGATTATTTCGCTGTTTGGCGATGCCGTCTTGCCGCGCGGTGGGCGTATCTGGCTTGGCAGCCTGATTCGCTTGCTTGAACCGCTCGAACTCAATGAGCGCTTGATTCGTACCTCCGTGTTTCGACTGGCTAAGGAAGAATGGTTGCGTACAGAAACCATTGGCCGTCGTGCCGACTACGTACTTACTCCGTCAGGTCGTCGTCGTTTCGATGAAGCTTCGCGGCATATTTATGCCTCGCAAGCGCCGCAGTGGGATCGTCGCTGGCGGCTTATTTTGGTGGTTGGCGAACTGCAACCCAAGGTTCGCGAACAGGTTCGTCGCGCCCTATTTTGGCAGGGTTTCGGTGTCCTTGGTGCCGATTGTTTCGTGCATCCAAGCGCTGAATTATCGAGCGTGCTTGACGCGATTATTGCCGAAGGCTTATCAAAATCGCTGTCGGCCTTATTGCCCTTGTTTGCGTCCGATTCGCGTTCAGCCCTATCCGCGAGCGATTCTGACCTGGTGCGACGCGCCTGGGATCTGGGGGGCTTGGCCGAAGCTTACGGGCAATTTGTCGTGACCTACCAGCCAATACTGGATGAATTGCGCCGTGACCATCTCGCCGATACCAATGAACAGGACGCTTTTTTGTTGCGCACCTTGCACATTCATGATTATCGTCGCCTACTGCTGCGCGACCCTGAACTTCCTGAAGTCCCTTTGCCCGCTGATTGGCCTGGACAGCACGCCCGTTTTTTGTGCAAAGAACTTTATAGGCGACTAGAGCCGCTGTCGAATAGTCACCTCGACCAAATGCTTTGTCTTGCTGACGGCAGCATTCCCGGCGTTGATTTAAGCCTTGCCGAACGTTTTCCGCAGTACGACCCACTCGCGACTTGACGGGTTTTCACCCACGGTTTTTCAATTCCGTCAGTGGAATAAGGCCGCTGATCTCTATCCGCTTGCGGTCTGATTCAACGACTTTCAACGGCGCCGTTTCCACCATCGTCGCCAAACTGCGTCGTGTTAGTTCTTGATAGATGGAGGTGCCATGCGCTTTCCAGTCCATTTCTTCTGCGGTCAAAGGGCGAATGATTTTAGCCGGGACGCCAGCCACCAGCATCCGAGGTGGAATTTCTTGACCCGCTTTAACGAACGCTGAGGCGGCCACAATGCTCGCTTCGCCAATAATGACGTTATCCATAATCACCGCATTCATGCCGATGAGCGCCTGCTTTCCTATGCGGCAGCCATGCAGAACGGCACCGTGACCAATATGACCGTTTTCTTCAACGAGGGTATCGGTGCCAGGAAACCCGTGCATCACACAGGTGTCTTGTAGGTTGCTGCCCGCTTCCAAGATCAAGCGACCGAAATCGCCTCGCAGACAGGCACAGGGGCCAATATAACAGCCGGGGCCAACGATGACGTCGCCGATCAGAACGGCGCTCGGATGAACATAGGCCGTGGGATCAACGACCGGGATAATCCCGTCAATGGCATAAACTCGAAGCGCAGACATAGGCGTATTTTCTGAATTGAAGATGTTATATTATAGAATAAGTTTTGCATAATGGAATTATGAGGCCCAAAATGAACGACGAACAAGATGGCAAGCACGGCGTGCAATCGCTGGAAATCGGCATGAATCTACTCCGTGCAATGGTCGATGGCCAGCGTTCGATGATGCTCAAAGAAATTGCCGCCGCCGCCAACATGCCGCCTTCTAAAGCCCATCGCTATCTGGTCAGCCTGATTCGTGCCGGTATGGTGGAACAAGACTTGATGAACTCACGTTATAAGCTTGGCCCGTTTTCCCTCAATATCGGTCTCGCGGCGCTTGATCGCCTTGATCGTGTACGCCTCGGACTAAGCACCATTGCCGAAATGCGTGATGAAATCAATCAGACGACAGCACTGGCGGTTTGGGGCGACAAAGGGCCCGTCATCGTGCGTTGGGAGCGTCCACGGCGTCCGATTACCGTCAATGTCGTTACCGGAACGGTACTGGAACTCTTGTCTTCGGCCACGGGCCGTGTCTTTGCGGCCTGGATGCCGAAAAAAATCGTGGCCCCGCTAATCGCCGCAGAAATTAAAGCGGATGACGTGCCGCCTGAATTAAAAACCAAAGCCGGTGTTGAAACCCTGCTCGCTCAAATACGCGACAACGGCTTTGCGACAACGGAGGGCTTTCATCGCGTTCCCGGCATTGAGGCGGTGGCCGCGCCAGTCTTCAATTTCAAGAACGAAATCAGCATGGTCGTACTGATTGTTGGTGTTCAAGGAATGTTCGACATTCATCCCGACGGAAGCGTCGTACAATCCTTGCGCCGTCATGCCAAAGAGCTATCGCAGCGCCTTGGGGCGAAAGAGGCGGCGAAAGAATCCGGGTGATTTTTGGCCCCTTCATTCGGTATGGCGACAGTCTCACAGAATGAAATTTTTCAGAATAGCTCCCCCGCCGTTTCGCGAGACAATGCCGTCTTAGGCACCACGCGACCTTTTTGCCACACGTCAAATCTTAATTTGTTGCCGACCCATGCCTTCAGAAAATAATAGCTTCACTGCATCCGATGGCTTCACGCTGATCTATGCCGATCCGTATCTGCTAATCGCCAACAAACCCGACGCGCTGCTTACGGTGCCAGGGCGTGGGGAAGATAAGCATGATTGTTTGATCACTCGGGTGCAAACCCGTTATCCCGATGCGTTAATCGTTCATCGCTTAGATTTCAACACCTCCGGCCTGCTCGTTCTGGCCCGTGGTAAAAGCATTCACCGACGACTAAGTCTCTTGTTTCAAAATCGTCTCGTCGAAAAACGCTATGTCGCGGTAGTTAACGGCAAACCTGCCCAGGATTCGGGGCGGATTGATTTACCGCTCATTGTCGATTGGCCGAACCGCCCACTGCACAAAGTAGATTTTGAAACCGGCAAACCTTCACAGACCGAATACCGGGTACTCAGCTACGACCCCGAACATCACTGCTCACGCCTCGAATTAACGCCACTGACCGGGCGCACACATCAACTCAGAGTTCACCTACAGGCCATTGGTCACACCATTTTGGGTGACCCGCTGTACGCCGATACCGCCGTTCGGGCCAAAGCCTCTCGCCTTTTGCTCCATGCGGAATATATCGCCTTCGACCATCCAGAAAGCGGAGAAGCACTAAGTTTTAGCTGCCCTGCCGATTTTTAACAGGAAGTGGCTTGATTTTGGCGGACATCTTGAAGAGCTATCGGGATATGCCAATGCATAATGTCTGAATTCAGGGGGCGACGCGGAGAAAGGCACTCTGCGGCTCGACGAATTATTGTGCAATGATTTATTGAGCCTGATCCCAATGGCACGCTTTGATGCCTCACACTTGGCCTTCATTTGAGCCTAGGCTCTTTAATTCTTGATGAAATGCACGATGGGTAGACTTCGTTTTTCCTACTAATAGAGAAATCTGACGATGTATAAATTCTGCGATATTTGACCACGACATTCTGACTCATGCCGGAAAAACGTTGTCAACTTGATGGCGGCATTTGATGAAAAGTCAATTAAAGTAAATTAAAACTTGAAGCGATCAATCGACTCTACTGGAGGCGCTATCGTAGATTTCGTTATCACGGCGCATCCCAACCGCAATGATCAAGACCTCGATCCGGTCACCATCGACGCGATAGACAATTCTTGTCTGGC
>CAIWVX010000388.1 GCA_903916205.1 uncultured beta proteobacterium | reverse complement strand
TGCCTGACATCCACAAGGTTCTTGGCATTTTCATTCCGCTCATCATCACCAACTGCCTGGTGCTGGCGCGTATCGAAGCCTTCGCCGTCAAAAATGGCCCGATCCAGTCGTTTTTCGACGGGACATTCATGGGCGTCGGTATGCTATGGACTTTATCTATTCTTGGCGGACTGCGCGAATTGATTGGCGCCGGAAGCTTGTTTTCGGGCATTGAGGCCGTCATTCCAGAATGGCATGGACTGCAACTGTTGCCCAATGATTACCCCGGCTTTCTGGTTTCCATTTTGCCCCCCGGCGCATTCATCGTTCTGGCCTTCATGGTGGCGGCAAAAAACTGCTTCGAGGCCCGCCGTGCCGCTCGTCAGAACCTCCCGATTCCCGCCCCGGCATCGACCGGCGGATGCCATTGATACCAAGGGCTGTGCATAAAACTAGCCCCCACCGCAAAGGCGCAAAGATTACGCAAAGCAAATCGTTTAAACAATGGGTTCCTTTGTTCCCCAAGGGGATTTCCTGCGGGGCACGTTTCCTTTGCCTCTTTGCGCTTTTGCGGTGGATTTTAAATTTCAAACTCTCAAACCATGAACCCGGCAAAACGCGCTGAAATCTTCGCCCGTCTACGCGCCACTAATCCGGCACCGACGACCGAACTTGAGTACGCCACGACCTTCCAGTTGCTAGTTGCCGTGATTCTCTCGGCGCAAGCCACCGACAAAAGCGTCAACCTCGCCACGCGCAAGTTGTTTGCCGCGTCTCCCACACCGCAGATGATGTTAAAACTCGGCGAAGACGGGCTCGCCGAATACATCAACCGTATCGGTCTTTACCCGACCAAGAGCAAAAACATTATTGCCACCTGTCGCCAGTTAATCGAACGGCACGGCGGCGAAGTTCCGCGTGCGCGTGAAGCCCTCGAAGCCCTGCCCGGAGTCGGGCGAAAAACCGCCAACGTGGTACTCAACACCGCCTTTGGCGAACCGACCATCGCCGTCGATACCCACATCTTCCGAATTTCCAACCGCACCGGACTCGCCACCGGGAAAACGCCACTGGCGGTCGAACTCAAACTGTTAAAATGCGTACCTGAAAATTTCAAGCAGGACGCCCACCACTGGCTGATTTTGCACGGACGTTACGTGTGCAAAGCACGCCAGCCCGAATGTTGGCGCTGCACCCTTGCTGACCTGTGTGAATACAAAGAAAAAACTGAACTCTACCAAGCCACGCCTCGCTCAAAGGGCTGAACACCCCGTTGTTACGGCCCCATCAGCCGACTGATTTAACCGGAGACCGTCCATGCAATTTAGCTCAATGATTCTTTCCAACGTGGAGATTTCGCCCGGCTATTGGCGCATTCGCGTTACCGCCCCACCGGAATTCTCGACGGCGACACCCGGTCAGTTTGTTATGGTGAACGTCAGCGCGGCCATTGACCCGCTGTTGCGCCGACCCTTGGCCATTTTTGATGTCGGCATTACGCCTCCAGCACAAAGCGGAGCGGTGCCTCAAGTCTTCTTTGAAATGTTGTATCGCGTTGTCGGCAAAGGAACCGCCATGCTCTCAACGCGGCATGAGAGCGATATTTTGGACATTCTTGGCCCGCTGGGCAGTGGCTTTAATCAGGGGCCGCCGGAGGAAGAAAAGTTGCTCGTCGGTGGCGGTATCGGTCTGGCCCCGCTCTATCTGCTGGCCCGCGAACTGGTCAAAACAAAATCGCCGGTACGCCTTTTTGCTGGCGGTAGAACCCACGACGACATTCTCTGCATTAACGCGTTCGAGCGTCTGGGCGTCGAGTGCTACACCGCCACCGAGGACGGCTCACTGGGCGAACAGGGATTAGTCACCGAGGCTCTAAAACGTCGACTAGAGGCGCTCCAGAGCCAAGCTAGGATTTATGCTTGCGGCCCCGATGGCATGTTGCACGCGGTAGCCAAAATTGCGGCGCACTACGCCATCCCTTGCCAAGTCTCGCTGGAAGCTTACATGGCTTGCGGTGTCGGTGCCTGTCTGGGCTGCGTAACCCCCGGCAAAAATCATTCGGTGGAGACCCCAGATTTCCGGTGCGTGTGTACCGAAGGCCCGGTCTTTGAATCCAGCGACCTGAAGTGGGGAGCCTGAGAAATGAGCACCATTAAACCTGACATGAGCGTCAATCTGGCCGGCATCGCCCTGCGCAATCCGGTGATGACGGCCTCTGGAACCTTTGGCTATGGCGAAGAATTTGCCGAGTACGTCGATCTGCAAGCCCTCGGCGCAATAGTCACCAAGGGGCTTTCGCTCAAACCACGGGCCGGCAATCCGACGCCTCGGATCGTCGAAACGCCGGGCGGAATGCTCAATGCCATTGGCCTTCAAAACGTTGGCATCGAAGCCTTCATCGCCAAAAAAATCCCCTTCCTGCGTACCGTCAACACGCCATGTATCGCCAATTTTTTTGGCGACACCATCGACGAATACGCCGAGATGACGCGCCGCCTGAACGAGATCCCCGAAGTCAGCGCGCTGGAAATGAATATTTCCTGCCCCAACGTCAAACAGGGCGGCATCGTTTTTGGTACCGACCCAGCGTGCGCGGCCAGCGTCGTCGCGGCCTGTCGTGCGGCAACTCAAAAACCGCTTATCGTCAAACTTTCACCCAACGTCACCGATGTGGTCGTCATGGCCCGCGCCTGTGTCGATGCCGGAGCCGACTCATTGTCGCTAATCAACACCTTGATCGGCATGGCTATTGATCTAAAAAAGCGCCGCCCGGTACTAGCCAACATAACCGGCGGCTTCTCCGGCCCGGCCATCAAGCCCGTCGCGCTGCGCATGGTCTGGCAAGTCGCTAAAGCCGTTAAGGTACCGATCATCGGCATCGGCGGCATCATGAATGCCACCGATGCACTGGAGTTTATTTTGGCGGGGGCCACCGCCGTCCAAGTGGGCACCGCCAGCTTTATCAATCCCGGCGCGGCGCAAACCATCGCCGAAGAAATGGAAGCCTGGATGGTGAGCAACGGCGTCGCCGACATCAAAAGCCTAATCGGCGCGTTGGAAACTTGAGCCATAGGCCGAAACGATGGCGTTCCATGTTGGCAAACGGCGAGTTTCGACGGGTTTATCACATGCCTAATGGCTTGATGCGCCTCTCTCAGGACTAATTCATGTTCAATCCATCACGCGAGCAAATTCGTCTTTTTTTCTGTGAGTCATGGCGCAAACACCGCGAACGCTTGCCTCTCGTGGGGGCCGAAACCACCGCCGCCGCGCTCATCGAACAGCATCCTGAATACCATGCGCTACTTGAAAATCCGCAGACTGCGGTAGAACAGGAATTCACGCCCGAAGGCGGACAGATGAACCCCTTCCTGCATCTTTCACTGCACTTAGCCATTGCCGAGCAGATCAGCATCGACCAACCCCCAGGAATCCGTGCCAGCTATCACGTTTTGCGTCAGCGGCTCGAAATTCACGACGCCGAACACGCCATTATGGAATGCTTGGGTGAAGCACTCTGGCGTGCTCAGCGCGAAGGTTGCCCCATCGACAGCGAACACTATCTCGACGGCGTCCGACGCGTTGCAGGGTTAACGTAAAAAACAATTTCAGCGATAATCGGCGGCGTATGGGCTAACCTTGCAATCTTTGTCTTGATTTACACCGGCCAATTGTTTTAAATGGCACGCTAAAAATCCAAAACTCAGCGAATCAGAAAACCGAGGAACACATCAATCATGTCCGTATTTTCAAAAATGAAACTCTCTTCGCGCATGTATTTGCTGGCTAGTCTGGGAATACTTGCGTTGCTTGTTGTTTACCTTATTGCCTTGACCAATCTCAGAGAATCTCTACTCGAAGACCGTAAAGCAAAACTACAAAGCCTTGTCGAATACGCCCACACCCAACTTGGTTTTTACGATGCTCAAGTAAAATCTGGCGCGATGACTTTAGAGCAGGCGCAAAAGCTGGCGAAAGAAAGTTTGCGCAAGGCCCGCTACGACGATAACGAATATTTCTGGCTGAATGATCTCTCGCCACGGACACTCATGCACCCCATCCGGCCTCAGCTTGAAGGTGCGGATCAAACCGAGAACAAAGATCCTACCGGCAAAGCGATTTATCTCGAGTTTGTTAAAGCCGTCAAAGACACGGGTGCAGGCTATGTCGATTATGTCGGCATCAAACAGGGCAATAACCAGCCCAAAATTTCCTACGTCAAACTCTATCAACCTTGGGGTTGGGTCATTGGAACGGGCGTTTATATTGACGATCTGGACAAAGTTTTTCACAAAGAAGCCATCCGCCTTGGGGGCATCGTACTTCTTACCTCAATCATTCTCATCGTTTTAGGGCGCTTTATTCGCCGCAGCATTATTAATGAATTTGGTGGCGAACCACACGATGCCATGGGAATTGCCCGGCAAATCGCCGAGGGTGATCTCAGCGGGAAAATGGTTCTACAGCCACAGGATGAATCCAGCCTGCTCTTTGTCCTCTCGCAAATGCAGACCAATCTGCGTGACGTGCTGCAGGCAATTGGAAAAAGCACCCTGAACGTTCAGTCCAGCCTCGAAAAACTTTCATCGGAATCGAATCAGATCACCCTTGCAACACAGCTACAAGCCACTGTCGTCAGCGACACCCGAGAAGGCGTCATGGATCTTTCGGCTAGCGTGGATGTGGTTAATTTGCTCGCCAGCGATACCCAAGCCAGTTCTCAGGAAGTCGCCAGACGGTCAAAGGAAGGGGCTGCTTTAGCCATCCAGGTGTCTTCCGAAATGCAAAGTATCGCGGTTATGGTCAAGCAATCTTCGGAAGAAGTCTCGCACTTGGTTGAGCGGATGCAGGAAATCAACAAGATGGCTACGGTGATCAAGGAAATCGCCGACCAGACCAACCTGCTTGCCCTTAATGCGGCCATTGAAGCGGCCCGAGCCGGAGAGCAAGGCCGAGGATTTGCCGTTGTGGCCGATGAAGTACGCAAACTGGCCGAGCGCACTACCACCAGCACCGTTGAAATTGGCCTGATTCTACAAGCCATTCAGAGTGAAACGACCCGCGCCGTCAACGGCATGGTCAATGCCGCGCCGGTTATTGCCTCGGGCGTCGAGCAATCGAATTTTGCGGCACAGACCTTGCGTGAAATCGAAGAACATGCCAACGAATCACTCGATAAAATGAAAAAACTCGCTGATTCAACGGCTCAGCAAGCTCAACGAATCGCCGAAATTGTCGAGCAGGTGGATCAAGTCACCCAGTCAACCATTCGCGCCGACGAAGCGATCAAGCAATCACAGAAGACCTCAACAAGCCTAGAACGCGAGGCTAACGATCTCTTCCAGATGACTAAAAAATTCAAGCTCGGCAACGAAACAGCAGAGCAAGCCATCAAAAGCAACAACCTCCAGACCCGTCCGCTCATGGAGTGGTCGTCAACCCTTGCCGTTGGATTCGCCGAAATTGACCGCCAGCATCAGCGTCTGGTCGAGATTGCCAACGAACTGAACAGCGCCATGCATTCGGGAGCCGGTTCACAGGTTGTCGGACGGGTATTGCACGAACTCATCGATTACACCGTAAAGCATTTCGCCTACGAAGAAAGCGAAATGAAAAAACACGCCTATCCAGAACGCGACGCGCACATGGAACAACACCGCAAACTGGTCGCCAATGTCAGCGCCTTTAAGCAGAAATTCGATAACGGCGAGGCCGCAATCAGCGTCGAGTTACTGGGATTCATTCGTGATTGGCTACTCAACCACATCCTCAAGGTAGACAAAGCCCTCGCCCGCCATCTCAACGGTCTGGGTCGTTAATGCGGTTCAGGGCGATAAAGTCATTTTAGAGGGTGCGTGCGCAAAAAATCCTGCGCACGCTACGAACTACAAACGCTACAAACTCATCGAAAACCGCGTCAACTCAGATTAAGCGATCACGCGATGGTTGCATTAATCGCCGATTCAATGAGCAATTGAGCC
>CAIWVX010000387.1 GCA_903916205.1 uncultured beta proteobacterium | reverse complement strand
TCGGATAGTCGTCCTTCTCGGGACTACGAAAAGGAATTTGACTATTGCTGTCTCGCATTGGAGAGTGGTTCACATGAGGCCGCTTCGTGCGCAGTTGATTTGGCATTGGAGGTTGCAGGGAAGTACGAACATGGGCAGTCCGTGCCTTTAAGCATAGAAGCAGCGTTAGTATGGTATGAGCGAGCAGATCGGTTGAAGCCATCGGTTGCGACCCCTCACATACGGCGCCTGATCTCACAAATGGCCGAAGACTTATTGCGGAAAGATTTACCCGCCTCCAAGCGATTGTTTATCAGGCTCTTCGAACTCGGCGATAAAGTTGCACCTCTTCACCCTGGTCAGTTTCTCCGAGAAATGGCTGAAGGCCAAGAGCTTGCTGCCTTAAATATACCAGACCTTTCGGGAGCTCTAGAAACGTTTAAATCGGCCTTGTATGAATTTGAATCCCTAGTTTCTATTTATCCCAAACGCTCGGCTCCGGCGGCTTTAGAAAAAGAAATTAATCTTGTAAAGAAGAGAATTGGACTGTTATGGAAGAAACTAGGTGATGAGGCAGTTCGTCAAGTTGCGTCGCCCACGCGGTTCAAACAAGCCCTCGAATTCTATTTAAACGCTTTTGAAGCTGGTGAGGCCATTCCTCAAAAGTCAATTGAATGCCTTGTTACTGGTGAACCTAATAACTCGATTGAGGCAGTCTTACGTTTTGACGGTGATGATCCATTTTCTGACCCATTTGTGCGAGCTCTTAATGATAGAAAGTCAGTTTCGAAGAAACGGTTTGGACACCTCTACAAGTATTTTGGAGATGTGCTTCTTTCAGCAGAAAAAAGACTGTCAAACCTCGCCATTGCAAAGAGATTTTATGAAACAGCCTTTAAAGTAGGTGTTGATGGAGCATTAGAGGGATTGGAAAAGAGTTGGATTGCGGAGGGGCAGATTTATGAAGATGGCCTCGGAGTAAGTAAGAGCTATGAGACAGCCCTAGATCATTACAAAAAAGCTGGTCCCAGCGGTCATCCAAAGTGTGCCGCACTTTGGCTGAGGATGGCCAAAGAGCTCCAGTCGGATAGTCGTCCTTCTCGGGACTACGAAAAGGAATTTGACTATTGCTGTCTCGCATTAGAGGCTGGTTCACATGAGGCCGCTTCTTGCGCAGTTGATTTGGCATTGGAGGTTGCAGGGCAGTACGAACATGGGCACTCCGTGCCTTTAAGCATAGAAACAGCGCTAGTATGGTATGAGCGAGCAGATCGGTTGAAGCCATCGGTTGCGACCCCTCACATGCGACGCCTGCTGTCACATATGGCTGAACACTTAATGCGGAAAGATCTACCTGCCTCCAAGCAACTGTTTTTGAGACTGTTCGAGCTTGGCGACAACCTTGCTCCTCTTAGGCCTATTCAATATCTCCGGGAAACTGCTGAGACCCAAGAACGTGCTGCCTTGAATTATAGAGATTTTTTAGAAGCCTTTGAAACTTGTAGTTTGGCCTTCAGAGAAATTGATCTACTTCGTTCAATTTATCCCAAGCGAGGGATTGCAGCTGTTGATAACGAAATCGACTTAACTCTCGACGCTGCAATGCGAATGCGCGCAAAACAAATAAATTCTTTTGCCGTCGACGGATTTCGGATTCCTATAGCGTTGGCTGGGGATGACGAGGTGTATCTAACGATTGGACTAGAAACACTTAACTATCATGCTCTTGTTGGTGGTTCAGTGGGTAGCGGAAAATCGGTAGCTCTACATAACATTATTTGCCAGGGTGCTCAGCGGTATTCTCCGGATGAGTTGGAGTATATACTTCTCGACTTTAAGGAAGGCACTGAATTTTCAGTCTACTCTGACCTGCCGCACGTTCGTATTCTTGGCACTGCGAGTGATCTAACTTTAGGATTAAGTGCCCTGAAATACATTGATTCGGAAAAGAAGCGGCGTTCAAATCTATTTCGGGGGTCCGGAGTACAAAACTATTCAGAGTTCCGAAAGAAATCAGATCATTCTTTACCTCGAATTCTGGTGATAATTGATGAGTTTCAGAGGCTATTTCTTGAGTTCGGAATGGCGCGCAAAGCGGGCGTTTTACTGGACGATTTGGTTAGGACTAGTCGTTCGTTTGGAATTCACTTCGTCCTGAGCACTCAAAGTTTACTGGGAGTACATGTGGAGGATTCAACAATTTCAAATTTGGCGCTTCGCATTGTTTTGAGAACGAAACCACAAGATGCAGCACTTTTTCTGTCGTATGATAATACACTGTGTTCGGAATTTACCAAACCCGGGATGGCTATTATCAATGATCAAAACGGTTCTGTGCATGCCAACCAACTGTGCAGAATAAAGGAATTATCTTCCGCGGAAATCACAGATTGCGTGATGGCTTTGACGAAGAAGTTTATGCCCAGAGACAGTAGGATCATACTTGATGGAAATGCCTTTATTCCTCTCGCCAGCCTGCCTACTTTGGAGGATGAAGAGGGGTTGTTTTCGCTTAATGTTGGGTTCGACATCGGCGGGGCGTTTGGCCCTGCGCAGATTACAATTTCACGTTCGCTTCCACCTTATGTTCTTGTAAGCGGACATGATCCTTCCAAGTGGGTTGCGGTGGGCGGGACACTCGTGAATGAATTGATCAGGACTACCCCATCCAATCAAAAAATTATCATAGTAGATATGGGTTCGAGCGTGGGAACATGGGTTCTGCCAAACGATTTTAGTTCTATTCAGGTCATCTCTGGAGAGGATAGGATAAAAACTTGGTTGAGCGAGTTTTCTTCTAGTTTTGGTGCAGAATCGATACCTGATGTAGGTGAAGTTATTATTCTTGTAGACGTTGAGAGATTCAAGCCGTTTAGAGCTAAGAGAGTTGATCAAGACACTGGGGTTTTGGGAAGTTCAGGGGCTCTGTTGGATTTGGTTAACATTCTCAGACAGGCACGAACTAGAGATGTGCCTCTTTTTATGTTCTGCCGTCAGAAGAATCTTCTCTCCAGGTTATTAGAATCTGCCGACTTTTTTGAGATGGATCTTTTTGAATTTGAGCTATCAGTTGAGAATTCATTTGAGAATACTGATGAATTGGGCGCTTTGTCTGATTTTGGAGCATACTTGTCTAATCGGGTTACAGATCGGATATCAAAAATAACGCTTGCTAGCGTAGGGAGCCAGAAATGAAATTCAACATTCAACCGAACGATCTTGAAGGCATGATTTCGAAGTTAACACAGTATGCTAGTCAACTTTCTGGCATTTCTGGGTCAATGAAGAGTTACGCAGGTCAATTGAGTTCTTCATGGAAAGATCCTCAATACATTGGATTTATTTCTCAAATTGAGTCCACTGGTCGTCAAATGGCCCAAACTCAGTTGAGTTTTGCCGAGATGGCCAGAGATCTCCGGACACTTAAGCAGAATTTGGAAAAGGCTCATGCGGATGCGGCAAGGCTTAGAAGATAGTGAATGTATCTGTAATTGTAAGCCATTTTTTGGTGTAGAGTTCACCTGTAGTGGCGTCATTTCCGTTTTTGGTGTCGGCCTCTGAGTTCAGGCTGATCAATTTCGGCGCTAATGACTGCCTTGATCGCTAGAAATAAATGTCCTCCATTGCTCCCGGAAATTTCGTTACTCTGCGGGCGTTGTTTCAGGCACTCTGCACTATTCGGTCGCAAGTTTAGGCCGGATGAATCGTTCCCGGTTTGTCGGGGACCTCCAACAGGACGTACACATGACCAAAGTTTTGCTGCAAATCGGGTTGAAATCGGGTTCACTTTCAATCGTTCGCAGATGGGTCTGCGGCGCCCCCCATTGGGCGGTCCAGTTTAAGTGTTAGTGTATTGTCTGCCATCTGCTCGTGGGTGAACCTCAAGCCGCGATATCGAGTGTAGGTTCTTCAACGTATCCTGCCCCCGCAACCAGTAAGACCCTACACAATCCACCGTCCGCGGTGGCTTTTGCATTTGTACTGTCCAGTGCGAAATCCCGGAGCGAGGCCAAGGCGCCGAAGATGCGCACTTCGGCATGGCCGCGTGCTGGACCTGCAGGTCACGCCCAGATTTCTACAGTAGGGGCTTCACGGTATCCCGCCCCGTAACCGTAAAATTGCACTACAATACAAAAATTTAGAAAAAATAGCGCGGGGAAGATGGCGTTTGATCGGTACTAAAATTGCTGCGCGCGTTGCCGCGTTAGGATTGTGGCAGAAGGACAACAAGACGTCCAAGCGCGCTGTCACATCAAAAATGCGTCAGGCTACAGCGCCATCGGGCCATCTGCTGGGTTGGCAAAGTTACGCTCAGGGAAGACCGAATACCACTGCGGTCGCGCCGGATCGCGGTCATAGGCATAGCCGCCCAAGCGGCGGAAATGCTCGGCGTATTCGGCCATCTTATCGCGGTCCAGCTCTACTCCAAGGCCTGGTCCCTTGGGCAGGGCGATGGAGCCGTTCTTATAGCGAAACGGCCCGCCCTGGATGATGTCATCGGTCAAATGGTGGTAATGCGCGTCTGCCGCAAAGCCGATGTTGGGCAAAGACGCGCCCAGATGCAGCATCGAGGCCAATTGGATCCCCAATTCACCCGAAGAATGCACTGAAGCGCCGTATTGAAAGGTTTCCAGCACCGTCCCCGCTTTATGGGCCTGCCGCAGGCCGCCCCAAAAGGTGGTGTCCAGCAAGACAACGTCGATCAGGTCTTGTCGGATGGATTGCGCCAACTGTTCAAAGTTGACCACGACCGCATTGGTGGCCGTGGGGATGGGCACGAATTGGCGCAGGCGGCGCATACCCTCCAGCCCCCAGCAGGGGTCTTCGAAATAATCGTTGTTCAGATCAAGGATCGCGCGGCCCACATGGATCGCTTCTTCCACTGTCCAAACGGAATTGGGGTCGATCCGCAAACGATCGGTTGGAAAAGCTGCGGCCAAGGCACGGTAGACCTCTATCTCATGCGCGGGGGGAAAGACGCCGGCTTTCAGCTTGTGCGTGGTAAAGCCGTGTTTGGTTTTCAGGTCGATGGCATGGGCCACGATCTCGTCTGCCGTGGTTTCACCGCCAGCCCCCGTGGCCGCATTGCGATGGCGAAAGAACAGGTAGGATGCGAAGGGGATTTCCTCGCGCAGCGCGCCCCCCAGCAGGTCGCAAGCGCGGATGCCCAAGCCCTTGCCCGCCGCATCCATGCAGGCCATCTCAACCGCTGCGTGCAGTTGTGCGCGGGCGTTGTACAGGCTGCCCACGGGGTTCATGATCTTCCAGCGCAACTGTTCCAACTGCAGCGGGTCGTGGCCCAGCACATAGGGCTTTAGCCCCATCACCGCCGCCTCGGCCGAAGCTCCGCCGCCGCCCATTTCCCCCAAGCCCACCACACCGTTGTCGCAGACCACCTCCACAATCGTGCGGATAAAGCGGCCCCAATGCGCGCCATTGGCATGGCGCAGCGGAGCTTCCAGCGGCACGGCCACCGTGGTGGCGCGCAGGTCAACGATTTTCATGAGGTTTCTCCGAACCGGTAAGGGGCAAGGCCGCGCGCGCCGACATCCAGCGCGAAAAGGCCCCCTTCGTGCGGGTGTGCAGCCAGATGGTCGCCCGACAGGGTAAAGCGGGCCGAGGTGACGTAAAGCGTGGCCAAATCTGGCCCACCAAAGGCGCAGCTGGTGGGCCACAGGCAGGGCAGATCGACCACGGCGTCGATTGTGCCATCTGGCGCAAGGCACGTTAGGCAAGCGCCCCCCGCCACCCTTGCCGTCCAAAGCCTGCCTTGGGCGTCAAGGCAGGATCCATCGGGAAAGCC
>CAIWVX010000386.1 GCA_903916205.1 uncultured beta proteobacterium | reverse complement strand
TCCCCGTATTTCGGCGCGAATAGAACAACTATTCGCTTGAAATCCGTGAAAAACTGCGCTCGTCGCCCACATTTTTCGCTTCGACCCATCACGCCCGACAAGCGGCTAGCGCGTTTTCTCAATGACTGATTTCCATGCACAGAGGCCAATGACCTACACCGCCGATTCTATTTCCGTTCTTAAAGGGCTGGAGCCCGTTCGCCACCGCCCCGGTATGTACACCCGGACAGATAATCCACTGCACATTATTCAGGAGGCGATTGACAATGCCGCTGACGAAGCGCTGGGCGGGTACTGCAAACATATTCTGGTGACCTTGCATAACGACGGTTCGGTCTCCGTCCAAGACGATGGGCGAGGCATTCCGGTTGAAATTCACCCGGTGGAAAAAGTCCCGACGGTTGAGGTGGTGTTCACTCAGTTACATGCGGGCGGAAAATTTAACAAGGGTGACGGCACGTCAGCCTACCGTTTTTCCGGCGGCTTGCACGGTGTTGGGGTTTCCGTCACCAATGCTTTATCTCGTCGGCTTGAGGTTGAAATTACCCGAGGCGGAGCCCGGCATCAGATCGCTTTTTCTGGCGGCGTGGTCATCGAACCGCTGCAACGCCTTGGCGATGCGCCAAAAAAAGCGAGTAGTACCCGCGTTAGAGCTTGGCCGGATGCGCAGTTTTTTGATTCCCCCACGATCCCGTTAAGCGAACTCGAACGCTTGTTGCGCAGTAAAGCGGTACTTCTACCGGGGCTGGAAATTGCGTTAAAAATTGAAAATGGCGAAACAAAAACCTGGTGCTTTGCCAGCGGTATGCAGCAATACCTGGCCGAACAGCTTGAGGGCGAGCTGGCCGCACCGATGTTCACCAGCGAAAAATACGCCCCGCCCGGTGACGAGAATTTCCCCGTGGGTTCTGGCGCGGCTTGGGCTATTTGCTGGACATCCGAGGGCAATTTGGCCCGCGAATCCTACGTTAACCTGATTCCTACGCCCGCCGGTGGCACCCACGAAACCGGTCTGCGCCAAGCGGCCTTTGAAGCCATTAAGAATTTTGCCGAACACCGCGCCTTGCTGCCCAAAGGCGTCAAATTGGCCGCCGAGGATGTGTTCTCGCGTGCCAGTTACGTGCTGGCGGCGCGGGTGCTTGACCCCTCGTTTCAAGGTCAGACCAAAGAACGACTGAATTCACGCGATGCCGTGGCGCTGGTGTCGCGTATGGTGCGCGACCCGCTTGAACTCTGGCTCAACGAACATCCCGACGATGCCAAAAAAATCACCGAACTCGCCATCCGCGCCGCTCAAGCCCGTTCGCGAGTCGGCCAGAAAGTCGAAAAACGCAAACAATCGGGTGTAGCCATCCTACCGGGCAAATTATCCGATTGCCAAAGCGAAGATATTCGCCGTAACGAGCTGTTTCTGGTCGAAGGGGATTCTGCGGGTGGCTCGGCAAAATCAGGTCGCGATAAAGAATTACAGGCCATTTTGCCCTTGCGCGGCAAGGTGCTTAATACGTGGGAAATCGAGGTGGGCAGCCTGTTCGCCAACCGCGAAGTCCACGACATTGCCGTTGCACTGGGCATTGATCCGCATCCCCGAGAGGCCAAAGATAACGTGCTCGACACGCTACGCTACGGCAAGGTGGTGATCATGACCGACGCCGATGTCGATGGCAGCCACATTCGTGTTTTGCTATGCACGCTGTTCTACCGGCACTTCCCGAAATTGATAGAACACGGCCACCTTTATTTTGCCCAGCCCCCGTTATACCGCCTCGACGTTCCGGCACAGGGCAAGAAACGCCCAGCACGCAAACTGTACGCGCTGGACAACGACGAACGTCAGGCCATGCTCGACCGCCTTCAACTCGAAGGCATCAAGCCCGAAGCGGTGGCACTTTCCCGCTTCAAAGGTCTGGGAGAAATGAACCCAGAACAACTCTGGGAAACCACCATGTCACCCGATACCCGACGCCTCATGCGCATCCGCCAACCCAGCGCCGACGCCGCCAATCCGGTCATGAATATGCTGATGGCTAAGAATGAATCCGCCGGACGACGCGCCTGGATGGAAGCCAATGGCGCACTGATCGGCGCAGAGATTTAGTGGTTCAAAGGCCGTGATATTTGGCGCTTGAGTACCTCTTGAGAAGGCTGATTGAACCGAAATGTACCCAGCGGACTAAAGCATGTCACGGGTTTTTAGATTTGTCCGGTTCTGTAGCACATGAATTGTCCGCTTTTTTTGTTGTGAGCG
>CAIWVX010000385.1 GCA_903916205.1 uncultured beta proteobacterium | reverse complement strand
TGGTATTTTCAATGGAACGCCTGTTCAAGAATTGGCCTCAGTCGGCATTCTGGACTATCAGAACGTCTATACCTCGCATCACAAATTGGTCTACCGACGGATTGGCAATGATACGTTTGTGTATCTTATTGCCGGGCATAGGCAAGACTACCCGACGATTCTGGCAAGACGGTTGTTGAGCAGGTAAACGCCGATTCAAACAAAGCCCGCAACAAGACGATTTGCCGCGACTAGCCTTGTTTGAAAATCTTCAACTGACTAGCGAAGGCATTCCCAATCTCGATGGCATCCTGCTGTTCGGCAAAAAAACGAAAGGGATTTGCACGTTTGCATGATTGCAGCGTTTTGCTTTCCGGTACCAATCTGTCGGACAGCGGCTACCTCGACAGCGAAAACATTCAGAGTTCATACCCTTGCGGACATCACTTATGCGTCGCTAACTTAGCTTCACATTGAATCGCTTGGATCATGATAAAACCCGAAAGAGCGGTGACGTTTGTATTTGGAAGCGCTAGCTATGTCACCGCGAACTACGGATGCTTTTTCATCCGAGCATGGAGTTGTGGAAGCGCTAGCTATGTCACCGCGAACAGAAACAGTCAGGCCATCTTCCGTGCTAACGCCTGCATCGTCTGCCAATTCCAAAAGCTCAGCATCGTCAAGATAAAGCCAGCAATTGCCAATTTCATCCTCGACAACGAATTTACGGCTGCTGGCACTATCTGCGGAATTCGATTCCTTGACGTTCATTATTTCGGGGTAGGCTATGTCTTCGAGCGTGATTTCGATTTTAGGCTGGTGCTCCCTCAATGAGGTGCGTTCGTAAACATCTTGGCACATCCACAGGTGCCCGTTTTTCCCATCACCAAGAATTCGATCAAGCCATTTTTCTGTGGCCTTTTCCATATTCCGGTCATCTAGGAAAGCAAACTGATGGTGATCCTTACGGAAACGGGCCGCTGCATCGAGTTTGTGACCCAAAAGGTTCCAGTCAAAAAGTTTTTCCAGATCATGGGTGGGATATAGCCGATTGATCTTTTCATCTTCGTCCTTTGGGCCTTCTAACCCAGGTTTTTCGAAAACCGGCTTGCTACAGTTCATGCGGTTAACAATAGTTTTCCAGTTGAACTGAAGAATAGCGACGTTGGGCTGCTTAATGTCTCGCAGACGGTGACGGTTAACTCGGCCCGCCGTCTGCACGATGCTCTGGGTGCTCGAAGGCTCAATGACAGCCCAATCGAAATCATGATCGCGTCCGATTTCCTCAACAGGCGTCGCAACAACGATAAACAGGATATCGGGGCTTTCTGTCTGGTCGATGGCCTCCCGTATTTCCTGATCAATGAACAAATGTCCATCCCCCTTCTTGCGCGTGAGCAAGGTATCTAGCCGACGCTCAATGTGAAATCTCATGAGCGGAAAGTGCTGTGAGTGATAACAGGCAATTTTTGAGTTCAACAATTGCTTGCTCAGGCATTTTCCGACTTGCACGGCCGGATTGATATTGGCCATCCTGACGAGACCAAACGAAATGCGCTTGCCTGTAGCAGGATCGCATAGATGGTGATGCTCATGAAGTTGCCTCACCGCGATTTCGATGCCCGTCATGAATCCCGCTTCGTCTTTTTGCTGAATAGCTTGCAAGTAGGGAATCCTGTAACGACTACTTCCTTTCAGAGACTCAAGTATCTGGTCAATTTTCCCCGCATAGAAATCCTCGAAGTCTTTCATGTTGCCGGTTTTCAGGACTGAAGGAGCGGATTTGTCGTCGATGGCCGCGCTAACAAAGCCCGAATTTGTGCCATAGAGCGCTGCACGGATTGCATTGCCGCGCTCATAGGCGCGCCAGACCGCACTGGCGACGGGGCGAGACAGCGTCCCTGAAGAAAGCACCACATTGCGCCCAAAGAAGGCCGACATCAAAACTAGCCGAAGAACGGCCAATAAGGGCTGCGGGTCGTAACCGTCTATTTCATCAAGAATCAGGTCGCTAGTCATAAGCCGCAAAGCCGCCAGTGCATGGTTACCTTGCCGGTGCGGTTCGCCGGCGGCAATCAGAAAATCGATTGTTGAAACCAGGACAGGCGCACCGATGACTTTCCCTGAATTGGGCTTTTTATCGATAAATTTTTTCAGCCATGCGGGCGCTTCCAGATACTCGAAACCGCTGTTGGCGGCGAAGTCATCAAGTAGCGGGTTTTCGTCATCATCCGCGTAGCTTTCATGTTGTTCTTGTTTCCCAAATTGGTATAGCGCCTGGGTCAGGCGATCACCGATGACGCAGGCGAGTTCATCGTGGTCAATGCCGACCTGCTCCGCGTAGGCATCACCCGTTTGCAGTGTCAGTGTTCGCAAATTAAGGGCTGTCGCCACACGCACGGGTTTGCCGTGCGACATCTCGCAAACGGCTCGAATATTCATGCACGTTTTACCTGAACCGGTACTGGCCATATTGAAAACCAGATGCGGGCAGGCATGTTTATCGGCAGAGGCTGACAAGGCACGAGCGGCGGTTTCTTGCCAAGCGTAAAGCCCGACTGCACGGCGACAGATTCTTTCCACCGCATCCAGTGAAAGAGAGGGAGGAGCCAGTGTCAGCATGTTGAAAACCATGCTTCCGGCCGTATTGCCGACGTTTTGCAGATGCCAGTTGAGGTTCTGGTTCATCTTTCCTGTTTTTCTGTCGGTGTTGGCGTAAGCGGGTGCGTTCTCATGCCCCAGCAGTTCAGCGGAAACCGAATGATCGGCAAGAATCAGCGCCATGCGCGAGAATAAGGCCAAGCCACGCCAGTAAAGTGGCTTGTTTTCAGGGAGTGCCTTCACTTTGCTCAAACGCTCAAGGAACTTATCCATGATCGCTGGCGTCGGTGCGCAAACGGAGTGAGGTAAGTGGCCTTTATTGCGCACATGCTTCTTACTACTCATTTTCGGATTGAAGCTTTCACCATTCTCGCTTTGCGAAGCCGGCAATCGGTGGTGAGTCGCAATTATGAACAGCAACACATCCAGCCCGTTTTTGAGATGACCCTCAAACGGTGTCAAGTCGCGATATTCCTTTGGGTCACTGTGCCAAGCGTCGGACCAAGATTTTCCAACAGACAATTGTCTAACGACGAACAAGGAAAGCCACTCATGGCGGACAGCGTCTTTAGTCGGTGTTGATACACGCAATTTATCCTGAAATGCTTGGCCAAATTTCCCGATGTCATGCATGTAACCGGCGCTGCTCGAAAGAAGCGCCGCGGATTTCGCCCATTCAGGCAGTTGCGTTCTCTTGCTGAATTGCGAAGCGACCGGAAAAACACCTTTAGCGCCAAATTTTCGCGTATTACCAACGATCCAGATCAACTTCATTTGCCTACGCCCATCGTTCTGATAGCAGGCAACTGAAGTATTTTTCGACGCACTACGCCTCAACAATATTCGCAATTCCATCAAGCCTGCTCGCGTAATGGGTGTCATCCAGGTCGTTTCGCCTGCACGCAGCGCGTAACTATCGAGAACCGCGCGAGTTTTTTTCAGGCTTTTCTTTTGGCAAGCGGAGATAAGTACGACGTGCATCAGGACTCCTTAACGTTCATGGCAGTCATCAAGAGGTGGCCAGATAGCGCCGAGACTCGCTGCCGCATTGGAAAATCGTCTCTTGAACTCAAAAACGCCGCGCCGGGTGAGACTAACCGCGCCCTCACGGATATTAAGTTCGCCGGAGACGATTTCTTTCTGTAATGGCGACAACTTCGAATTTAGCGTGACCGCCAGTGAAACGAAAGCATCCGAATGGTGTTGGTGCATAAAGCCGGGCGGTCGGCGCTTGAGTGCGGCCTTCTCTGCATCGAGGATGCGTGAGAGAACGAAAATGCGTATGGGATAGCCATCCTTGTCCAAATCCTGGGCGACAACGCGCCACTGATCGTTCATTCGCTCCAGCCCAAGCGGAGCGATCACGCGGCTGGCCGGTTCCTCCTTTTCGCGCATTCCGACATAGACGATGCGGAGATAAGTATCCGTACGAATAGCTTCGATGATGGTTCCAAGAATTCCTGAATTTTTGGGAGCCGAATTTGTCCACGAAACATAGGTTATCGGCAATTCATTTTCATACAAACCAACCCGGAGGAGGAAGTCGTGTCCCCCTTCGTTAAGGGTTTGCAACAAGGAGTCCTCGGAAGCACAGGCCGGCGCTTTGACAAGCAAGCGAGGTACTATTTTCTGGCGCACCTTTTGCAGAATATCCCCTTTTTTTGATACCACCTCAGCCATCAGGCGAGTGGCCGTGGCCGTTGAAACACCAAGAGCCTGCATAACGTCGTTTCGCGACACGCGACCGGCGCGAAATGCCCGCTTAAGGATGAAATCGGTGGCTTTGTCGAGCGTATTGGATTTGTTCATATATGAAATATACAAAAATATTATTCATTATGATCCAGATATAGGTATTTAACGAATAAAACGATCACAATGTTCTAATAAATGGATAGCGATGCAATCAATGTTCTGTCACGATACTTGGTAATTGTTTAAAGAGGAGGTTTTTATGGCAAAAGCCAACGTACCGAAGGAAAAGAAATCGCCCGAACGAAAACCCTGGAAAACCTTTGGACATGAGGTGTATCAAGAGGTGATGAGTGGACTGGTTCATTTTTCGGCCAAAACCACCAACAGCAACACGCCCCCTTGCGGCATCCGGCTTGGTGAGAATAAGAAAACTACTCTCCGCTATCTAGCGGTCAGCGCACTAGAGTCTATTCCCGCAGACTACACCAGCACAGGAAGCAATGGCATAAATGCAACGGTGGTGGCGCAAATTTCCGCCGCCATCGAAGGAAATGCCCATGACCTGTTTGACGGTATCCTGCCGGGCGAAGTGGAACATATCCGATCCTTGTCCGAGAAAATCCTCACCACACCGTTTGAGTTAGGAACAGGAACCGTGGGCATGCGCCTACGCCAAATAATCGTTCAGGATGGTCATGGCAACGATCTGGCCATCACACCACTGCAATCGGCCGGTTTCAGTAGTGTGCTCGATGCTCGCCTCAGATTAAAGCAGGAGGCCAACGGAGAGGAACACAAGCGATACTGGCGGCGTGGTTTTATTGGCATCGGCGGCTCCAATCCGCAAAACGTCGGACGATATGTACGAGCCATGCACCGTCCGCTGTTCTTTGCTGCGCCCGGCGAAAATCAAGATACACGCGCAGCTTACGCCATCCACCACCGGGGAATTAGCCTTAAACCGCCGCATGAATTGCTGGTGGCGTACGTCCGTTGGCGCCAACAAATGCTGGCCTCCGCAGGCGGCGTGATGCCGTCGGATGCGGCGTCAAGGCAGAAAGAAGCCGATTTCGTACGCGAAATCGTTAGGGTCATTGCCGCGAGAGCGCAAGCCGCGTACCAACAGCTCAAAGATTCGGTCGAACAACTCCCTGGAGAAAACCTGCTGGCGGACGACATCAATGGTCTTATGCGCGGACTGCTGGTTTCAACTGAACGCACGACCGACTGGCGGCGCGAATTCGCCCAACGGCTGCACCGGGAAATCATCGATGCCAAGGTTTACCTTAATGGTGAATGGCAGACCATGGGCGTCGGCCAATACGAGTCGGAGCGTTGGGTAAGGCTCATTGAGGAGGCGTTATGAGCTATCTGGTTATTCCCCGCATTCGCGTCCAGAATGCCAATGCCCAACCCGCTTGGTGGATGATCGGGCCGCCGCCGATGACCGCGTATGCCGGGTTTTCTCATGCGCTCGCATTGGCGCTTGGGTGGAGCAAATGCGCCGGTTTTGGTGTCGTTCACCACGACATTCAATTCCTAGGCGAATTCGAAGGTGAGAAGGGACTTTTTCTGCCGCATCAGTTCCGGGCGGCGTCGTTCATCGACAAAGGCGACTATTCTTCCAAGAACCAATATGCCTTGTCCACTCAGCCGACCGCCCGTTGCCACTTGTGCGTTTCTCTCATCATCAAGCGTGACGAAGACGATGACGTCGATTTCGAGTCCGCCTTGCCTCGCTTCATGCGCGGCGCCCGTCTGGCAGGTGGTGCAATCGTTGATCATGGCAAGTCAAGCCTTCTGGACAGCACGGAAGACGTGATCAAATTTCTCAAGTCCGGCTACGCTATCCATGAGCGACAAGACCTCATGGTCATGCAGGAAGGCGAACGTGACATGCTGGATGTCGTGCTTCGCCTGACTGACCCGCAATTACGCTTCGATGCCGCCAATAAGGACAAATCCGCGAGTCGAAAAAAATCGGACGATGCGGAAGACGACTCGTATTCCTGGTTAATGCCCACCACTCTCGGCTACCTAGCCATGACCGAATTCCAGAATCGCAAGAATGTCCGTGGTGGGCTGCCACATGCGTTTGCCGAACCACTGGTTGGCATGGTGCAGTACCAAACCCTTCGCTGTTCAGGCATTCCCATCTGGAAAACGAGTAACCCGGATGCCCAAACTTTTATTGTCACCACATCAAATTAAAGGAAATAATTATGACTGCTTTGACCACCCTGAAGAAATTACCCGGAGTTCTAGCGTTTAACCGTGGGCACGTTATTACCGACGGCGAGATGTTTAACGAGATTGCCGGACAATACGAAATATATCCCGTCGAGGTCGTCCGCCACGGCATACGCGGCACCCAGAACATCAACGACGGCAAAGGCAATGATCAAACTGCGGCCCGCGATGTGCGTTACATACAGATCACCGAAACCGCCAAACTCGAATCGAGCGCCGATGCGCTTATCGTTCGCTTCGGTTTGTCGATGCTCGACATGGCCGGTAGTCTGGATAGCTGTGTTGCCGCTGACAAGGATGCCGGGCGGACAATGCGAGCGACCTTTGAAGACTTCGTCACACGCGCCAAGGCATCGGCGGGGATTGTTGAGGTGGCGCGTCGCTACGCTCGGAACATCGCCAACGGACGTTGGTTGTGGCGCAACCGCACCATCTCCAGACTGATCGAGATAGAAGTCACGAACTCGGGTGGCGTCCTGGCGAAATTCAACGCCAAGTCAATCCCCATGAATACCTTTAGCGACTATAGCGAAGGTGAAATCAAGGTGGCTGACGAAATCGTCAAACAGATGCGCGGTAACAGCCTTGATGGTCTCACCATTACTGCCCGGTTGACTATGCCAACGAAGGGTGCAATCGAAGTATTCCCCAGCCAGAACTACGTGGAAAACAAACCCGAAGGTTTTGCCCGCCCGCTTTACAAACTGGGCCACCCGGAAAAAATCGGGCACAGCGAAGTCCGCGACACTCGTGTCATGGGCCGAGCGGCACTGCGCGACCAGAAATTGTTCAACGCCATCCGCACGATCGATACTTGGTATCCCGCCTATGGAGAAACCGGCTTCCCCATTGCCGTGGAACCGCTGGGTGCATCGCTTAGCCAACAAGAGTTTTACCGTTCAGGGAAAGCCTCCAGCTTCGACATGCTTAAGCGCCTAGTGCAGATCGACCCAAACACCCCGGAAGGCATGTTCTGCATCGCCGCATTGGATCGCGGCGGCGTTTACAGCGAATCGGACAAGAAAGCGGTGGCTGTAAAGGTCGCACCGATTGATTCGGGTGTTTACGGCGAATCGGACAAGAAAGAATAATCGTGAAACCGAACGCCTATTTCGACATTGAAGTGAGAGGTGCGTCGAGCTCGGGAGCCGGGCAAATCCCAGCTTTGCCGGTCGTCACCCGACTGATTTCACTACTCCATAGCCTTTTTCGCGATCACCCCGGTCGTTTCGCCCTAGCGTTGCCCGGCATGAGAACGGGTGAAAACCGGCATCCCGGCCACATCGTCCGCGTCTTTGCCGAAAACCGGGACGATCTTTATGATCTGATCCAGAGTGCCTTGCAGCAGAATGAACGCATCCACGGCTATGTCCTGTACGGGCGACATAGCGACGTGCCGGAAAACTTTGATGGCGAGTGGGTTGAATACCGCCGTTATCGTATCCCCGGCACCCGCTCACGTCTGGAAAAATGCCGGGAATACCGGATGAATCATGCCGACAGCCTGCCCTACGTCAGACTGGGAAGCAAAAGCACCGGACAAGCATTCAGCCTGTATTTCGAAGTGCGTTCCGGTGAGAAGACAGTGGATTGCGAACCGGACAGCTACGGTCTCTCCCTACCGTCAAAGCGCTTCTGTCTGCCGCACATTAATTCGGCACCTCACCGATTCCATGCGCCGAAAAGTTAAGCCCAAGCAGATACTGCTTTCCAAGCGGGCGAACGTGTTTTACCTAGAGCACGTTCGCGTCATGCAAAAAGACGAGCGGATTGTCTATCTGACCCATACCGACAGCGAAGTGGAACGTTTCTTCAACATCCCTGAGCGGAATACCGCGTTCTTACTTCTCGGTAAAGGCTCATCCATCACCGACTCCGCAGCCAGAAGGCTTGCCGAATCAAACGTGATCGTCGGATTTGCCGGGAATGGTGGCTCGCCGTTATTTTCCATGGTGGATTACGCCTTTTTATCTCCGCTCTCCGAATATCGGCCCACCGAATACATGCAAGCTTGGATGAAAATGTGGCTGGATGAGGATAAACGCTTAGAGGCGGCCAAGACCTTCCAACAGGATCGCTTAACGCTTGCCACCCGTGCTTGGCAAGCAAATTCACATCTGAGTGCCAAGAAAATTGCGATACCCGTTTCCTTGGAAGAAAATTTCCGAGCAAAAATCAAATCCGCACCGGATACCGTTCACTTGATGGCGGTCGAAGCTGAATGGGCGCGCACACTTTACCGATTACTCGCGAGAGGATTCGAGTTAGGTGATTTCAAACGAGAGGTAGGTAAGCAAAGCCGTGATACCAATGAAGACCTTGTAAATAGCTACATCGACCATGGCAATTACATCGCCTACGGTTACGCGGCTACTGCGCTCAACGCTTTGGGAATCTCGTTCGCTCTCCCGGTGATGCACGGAAAAACAAGGCGAGGCGCACTGGTATTCGATGTTGCTGATATCTTCAAAGACGCCGTAGTGTTACCTCACGCCTTTATCTGCGTCGAGGAAGGGTTACGCGATCAAGAATTTAGAGACGCCCTGATTGAAATCTGCATGAACGCCGAAGTCATGGACTGTGCAATTCAGACCATCCAAAAAGTGATTGAATAATTACGCTTGTAAATCATATGGTTGCATGGCGAAGACAAAACAATGATTTTGGATGAAAATGCTCTTTAATAATTTGTTTTAGTGGTCATTTTTTGTGTTGTTTAATAGTTCGCCGCCATGTAGGCGGCTTAGAAGGATAGACAGTTAGCTTCAGTAATTTGGGCGTCGTTCGCCGCCATGTAGGCGGCTTAGAAGGCAACCAAAACCCAAACGCCAAGACTCGCAGTGTTCGCCGCCATGTAGGCGGCTTAGAAGTGAAGGCTCGATCATTGTTATTGATGAATGTCGTTCGCCGCCA
>CAIWVX010000384.1 GCA_903916205.1 uncultured beta proteobacterium | reverse complement strand
TGAGGGCTCCTTTGTTTGGGTTGCTTTTGAGCTAGACATGAAGGCATAGCCTCTTATGGGTAGGGACTGAAACTCCCTCTACATGCTTATCTCTGCGTTTTTTCTACGCCTCTTTAGGCCCCTTGACGCTTGAAATCATTGATTCTGAAGCCGGTAAGCCATAGGGCCGCAAAGTAAATTGTCGCCCCGAGGGTGACGAGGAGCGAAAGTCTCAACAGTCTTTGCGCAAACGTCCAGTCTAGCCAATCGTTTGAATCGCCCCCCATGAACCATAAACCTAATCCCATCAGGGTCATGGCTATAAACAATTTGGCGTAGAACTTTATCCAACCGGGTTGTGGCGTGTAAATACCATGGCGACGCAGGCCGCGATAGAGTAGGGCGGCGTTGAGGCAGGCGGCCAGTCCGATGGATAGCGCTAAGCCCGCATGTTGCAGCCAACCGATAAATAACAGGTTGAGTATTTGCGTGATAAAAAGCGTTAGCAAGGCGATTTTGACCGGGGTGCGAACATTCTGCCGAGCGTAAAAGCCGGGAGCTAGAACCTTGATCAGAATCATACCCAGCAAGCCCAAGCTGTAAGCCACCAGTGCATTGCGGGTCATAAATACGTCATTGACAGTGAAGGCTCCGTGGTAGAAAAGCGTACTGATCAGCGGCACGGCAATGATGGCTAGCGCCAATGCGGCAGGGGCCGCGAGGAGTAAGGTTAAGCGCAATCCCCAATCGAGCAATTTCGAGTACTCATCGCCATTTCCGCTGGCGTGATATTGGGTCAGGGACGGCAGGAGAATGGTGCCTAAAGCCGCGCCAAGCATACCGGCGGGGAATTCCATCAGGCGGTCGGCATAGTAAAGCCAAGAGACGCTGCCGGTACCGAGGAAAGAAGCGAAGACGGTGTTGATAAGCAGACTGACTTGGGCCACCGATACGCCAAGTACCGCCGGCCCCATCAGTTTCAAAATGCGCCGGACTCCAGCGTCACGCACGCTGAGAGAAAAGCGCGGAAGCATACCAATGCGCTTGAGACTGGGTAACTGAAAAGCCAGTTGCAGCGCACCGCCTAAGACAACCGCCCAGGCCAAAGCCATGACCGGAAGATCAAAATAAGGCGTCGCCAATAAGGCCATTCCGATAAAGGAAACATTGAGCAAAACCGGCGTGAAAGCCGGTACGACAAAACGACTCCAGGTGTTGAGTACGCCGCCCGAGAGGGCCACTAACGACATGAATAAAATGTAGGGAAAAGTGATGCGTGTCAGTTCGACGGTCAGGGCGAATTTGCTGGCGTCGGCGGCAAAGCCCGGTGCGGAGAAGAAAACAAGAATAGGCGCTGCCGCCATGCCGAATAGAGTGACGCCCAGCACGATCAGAAAGAGCAGGGTGGCGACGTGGTCGACGAGTTGTTTGGCTTCGACTTCTCCGCCTTTGTTTTTGTATTCACCTAAAATCGGCACAAAAGCTTGCGAAAAAGCGCCCTCAGCGAATAAGCGGCGCAACAAATTGGGCAACTTGAAAGCGACAAAAAAGGCGTCAGTCAGCATTCCCGCGCCGAAAATTCGAGCAATCACGAAATCGCGCACAAAGCCAAGGATGCGCGAGAGCAAAGTCATGCCGCTTACCGTGGCTAAGACGTTGAGTAAGTTCATCCGCGATAATCTGTCTTCATTAGTGAAGCACTCCAAAAGGCAAGGAATAGAGCGGGTTAAAGACCACAACAGTCGCGAGAGGTTATTACTTAAGTCGCCACGACGTCAACGAAATCGTTGCCTTTTGTTGACCACAGGAAAGTGCCGAATCTTCAGGAGAACGGATTATTTTCTGCGTCTTACGGCTAGCGAATGCGTTTAACTTTGGCACCGAGTCGGGTTAATTTCTCTTCGATCCGCTCGTAGCCGCGATCAAGGTGATAAATCCGCTCGATCAAGGTTTCACCCTGTGCCACTAAACCGGCAATCACCAGACTGGCCGAAGCGCGTAGGTCAGTGGCCATGACGGTCGCGCCGTCAAGGCACGGCACCCCGGTCACTAAGGCATTATTGGCGTCGATTTTGATATTGGCCCCGAGGCGGATCAGTTCAACCGCGTGCATGAAACGGTTCTCAAAAATTGTTTCGCGGATCACCGCAGAACCTTCGGCCACACAGTTGATGGCCATAAATTGCGCCTGCATGTCGGTGGGGAAAGCCGGATAAG
>CAIWVX010000383.1 GCA_903916205.1 uncultured beta proteobacterium | reverse complement strand
TGGCATTGCTGTCTTGACGTTACTGCTCTTACTCCCCGCCTCGCCACGCATTGCACTGGCGGGACTCGCCTTGATGGCCGGGACGGTGCTGGTTAACCTCGCGCCGTCCAATCCCTATTCAACGGTGGCGCTAGCCACTTGGCGACAAGGTCACTTTCTCAACTTTAACGGACTCACTCGCCTGTCGGCCAGTTTCTGGCCTTTCTTGGCTTTACCTTACCTGACGCTGCTCGGGCGGCGCGTGCATTAACTGAATCAAGCGCCGTTTTTGCGGTCATACTTCGTCAACATGGATAAGAATTTTGAAATGAGCCACTACACACATCACGTCTTTTTCTGCTGCAACCAACGCAAAGACGGTGAACATTGCTGCAATAACCTAGGGGCGACGGAGGCTCAAACCTACGCGAAAGATCGCATCGCCCAGCTCAAACTCAACGGCCAAGGCCACGTCCGTATTAACAAAGCGGGCTGCATGGGGCGTTGTGACCAAGGCCCGGTGATCGTCGTTTACCCTGAAGGCACTTGGTATCAGTACCGCGACATGGAAGACATCGAAGAAATCATTCAGCAGCACCTCATCGAAGGTCGACTTGTTGAACGCCTGAAAATTTAAATCAAAAACTATCCGAATGAAACTGAGCGAAGAAAATGTACTGATTGACGGCCCGGTCGGGGCCATCGAAGTGATCATCGAGAATCCGGGAATGCCCCGGGGGATTGCCCTGATTTGCCACCCGCACCCGCTATTTGGTGGCACCAACACCAACAAAGTCGTGCAAACCTTGGCGCGTACCTTTGCGCATTTGGGCTACGTTGCTTTGCGCCCCAATTTTCGCGGCGTTGGAGCCAGTGCCGGCACGCACGATGAAGGGCGCGGCGAATGCGAAGACATGCTCGTGGTTTTAGCTGAAGCTAAGCAACGCTATGGTGAGCTTCCGGTGGCGCTGGCTGGATTTTCCTTTGGCGCCTACGTCCAAACGTATGTCGCCGAGGCGCTGGCCGCAAGCGGACATCCGGCGCAGCGACTGGTACTGGTCGGCACGGCCTCCGGGCATGTGGAAGGAGCGCGCCGATACGCTATTCGAGACGTTCCCAAGGACTCCTTGGTCATTCATGGCTCGGTAGACGAAACAGTGCCTTTGACGAATGTTCTGGCTTGGGCCGAACCGCTTGATTTGCCGGTCGTCGTCATTCCCGGCGCGGATCATTTCTTTCACCGGCGACTGCACCTTCTTCGTGACATTGTGAGCCGCGCATGGACGCACTGAATCCCCCCTTCGCGCTTAGCGTCAGTGATTTACGCAAAAGCTACGACGGTAACGAAGTGGTGGCGGGGATCAGTTTCAAGGTTCCGCCCGGCACCTGTTTTGGCTTACTTGGCCCCAATGGAGCCGGGAAAACAACGACGCTTCGCTGCTGCCTCGGGCTGACCTCACCCGACGCCGGACAAATCACGCTACGCGGTTACACCGTCCCGACGCACGCTGAAAAAGCCCGCGAAAGCGTAGGCGTGGTGCCGCAATTTGACAACATTGATCCTGACTTTACCGTTGCCGAAAACCTGATGGTCTACGGGCGTTACTTTGGCATCAAAAATGCCGTGATCCGCTCGCGCATTGGCGGCTTGCTTGATTTCGCGGGTCTCGGAGGCAAGGAGTCGGCCCGCATTCAGTCGCTCTCCGGCGGCATGAAACGCCGTTTAACATTAGCCCGAGCGCTAATCAACGACCCGGACATCATTTTTCTTGATGAACCGACCACCGGCCTTGACCCGCAAGCTCGCCACTTGATCTGGGATCGTCTAAAACAACTGACGGCGCGGGGCAAAACACTGATTTTGACCACGCATTTTATGGACGAAGCAGAACGCCTATGTGACCGCTTGGCGGTTCTCGATCATGGCCGACTGGTCACGGAAGGTGCTCCGCGTGAACTGATCGCCACACATATCGAACCGCAGGTAGTCGAAGTCTTTGGCGAAGAGGCGGCAAGCTGGGCGCGCTCGCGTATGAGCTTGGGCGAACGTCTTGAAATTGCCGGCGATACCGCTTTTTTCTACTGCCGCGAATCGACCCCGCTGCTCACGGCGCTGGCCGAGTCACCCAACCTACGCTACCTGCACCGCGCCGCCAGTCTCGAAGACGTGTTCATCAAACTCACTGGACGGGAGTTAAGAGATTGAAACACATACAAAATTTTAACCACCCACGCAGCGAGAAAACGGATCGCCAAAAGGAGACGTTTTTCTGGCTGTCTTGGGGTCTTGGTAAGCCTTCTTTTCCCCTATGCCGCAGATGACCCACACAAAAATATTCCACCTCCCCCGTCCTGGTCTACGTTGGCTGCCGGTCTGGCAGCGTAATTTCCTCGTCTGGCGAAAAATGGCGATTCCTTCGATTCTTGGCAATCTGGCGGATCCGCTGATTTACATGTTGGGTCTGGGTTACGGGTTGGGTAATTTGCTGCCACAGGTCAGCGGAGTTAGCTACGTTAGCTTTTTGGCGGCAGGCACCTTGGTTTCTAGCACCATGAATGCGGCGACCTTCGAAGCTTTGTATTCGGCTTTTTCACGGATGCATGTGCAAAAAACGTGGGAAGCCATTCTCAACACCCCGCTTTCCCTCGATCATGTGCTGACCGGCGAACTCATCTGGGCGGCCAGCAAAAGTTTGCTCTCAGGGCTGGCGATTTTAATCGTCATTACCGGCCTCGGGCTGACTACCTCCCCGCTCGCTCTGTGGGCAATACCGGTCATCTTCCTCACCGGCTTGGCTTTCGCCGCGATGGGGCTGATTATCTGTGCGCTGGCACCGTCCTACGATTTTTTTATGTATTACTTCACGTTGTTCATCACCCCGATGTTGCTGGTCTCCGGTGTCTTTTTCCCAGCCGATCAACTGCCCTCGGTGTTGCATAACATGGCTTCCTGGTTGCCGCTCTGGCACGCTGTAAACTTGGTGCGTCCGCTATTGCTGGGTGAAGTCCCGGAGCACGCCATAGAACACATCGCCGCCCTATTGAGCATCGCCCTAGTTGCCTTTTACACGGCCAGCGTATTGACGCGGCGGCGCTTACTCAAATAAGGTGCTTATAAAATTGGCTAATGGCGCAACAGTCATCGATGCGGCCACCATCAGCGCCTAGGGAGTGAGACGTGTTGAGTCCGCAGACGCTCTGTTTGAACATGCAACACGCTTAACGCATCAATCACGGTGACGTGGCGGATGGTGGCAGACTATTTCAAGGAGAAAAGTCATGAAATCACGCATTATTTGCTTGGCCCCCGGTTCCGCCGTCCCAGGAATGAAGCTTGCGGCGGCGATTTCCGGGCCCGACCGGCAAATTTTGTTGTCGTCGGACACCCTTCTCGATGCTGAAATGCTTGAACGCTTAATCCGGCGAGGCATTGAAACCCTCTCCGTACGCTTGCCAGACACCCGCGACGAAGAAACCATCGCCCTTGAAGTCGAAGCCGCGCAATCCCGAGTGGCTCACATCTTTCGTAAACAAGGCAGCGCCGCTAGGGAGCAATTACAGGCTTCCATTCTCAACTACCGACTGGAGCATGCGCAGTGATCCCGCCAACCCTTGAAGAATTGGCCACCCATGCCGCAGAGTTGCCCTCGTTGCCCGAGGTGGTTAACTACCTGACACGCACGCTGAGCGACGAGCGTGCCGATATTGATACGCTTTCTCATCACATCAATTCCGACCCGGCGATTGTCGCTCGCTTGCTGGCGGCAGCGAATTCAGTCGCGTCAGGGCTGACGACACGCATTTTTTCGGCAAAGCAAGCGTTTCTCGTCCTCGGGGTTAATCGGGTGGTAAACATCGTTCTGGCGGCCGCACTAACTTATCGCTACGACACCCGCACCTCGGGTTTCGATGCCCGAATGCTCTGGCGGCATTCGCTTGGCGTGGCGACCTGCGCCCGATTTCTGGCAGAAAAAACAGGCCAAAATCCTGATTTGGCATTCACTTGCAGCTTGCTCCACGACATTGGGCAAATGCTGATGTTTGTCGCCAGCCCCAGTTGTTATCTTCATGCCCTTGAACTGCACCAGCACAATGACGTGCCGCTAGTCACCGCCGAGCGCTCGGTGTTTGGCTATGATCACGCGGCGGCTGGCCGCTCTCTGGCAACCACTTGGAAACTCCCAAACGACATCGTTAACGCAATCGCCGCACACCATGATCCAGACGAAATCGCCAGTGAAATCGGCAATCTGATCCATATCAGCGAAGTCCTTAGCCATGCCCTTGATCTGGGCGAACTCCCTAACAATAGCGTGCCAGAACTGTCTGATTTAGCCTGTGCTCAACTGGGGCTTTCATGGCCGCGCA
>CAIWVX010000382.1 GCA_903916205.1 uncultured beta proteobacterium | reverse complement strand
TTTCCTTTCGTGGACGGGTGATAAATCGAACTACTTCGACCCGATCCATCGGCAAAAGTGCCAAGGGAATGCGAGCCGCAACCGCTGCGCCAGAATTCTTAACATTGTCGGCTGGATTATTCAGCTTGCAGGCTAAAAACGAGTATAGTTTTTCGTCCAAAACAGATCGACAACGCTTGCCTGCGGGCAAAATAACAATGAGGAGTTACCCATGTTGAAGCTTGATTCTCACGCCTCGGGCCATCATTTTTTGCACATTCCCGGCCCGAGTCCCGTCCCTGCGAGAATCCTGCGCGCCATTAGTTATCAAACGATTGATCATCGCGGCCCGGAATTCGGCGAGCTGGGACTGAAGCTGCTGGCGGGCATCAAGAAAATATTCAAGACCGAACATCCGGTGATCATTTATCCCGGATCGGCCACCGGTGCCTGGGAGGCGGCGTTGGTCAACACCTTATCGCCCGGCGATACCGTTCTGATGTATGAAACCGGCCAATTTTCCCTGCTGTGGAAAAGGCTGGCGGACAAGCTGGGGATTCAAGCCGAATACATCGAATTTCCGGGAATCGAAGGTTGGCGCAAGGGAATTGATGCGCGCTTAATTGAAGAACGCCTCAGACAAGACAGCGCCCATCGCATCAAAGCCGTTTGCGTGGTGCATAACGAAACCTCAACCGGCGTCACCTCCAATATCCCTGCCGTGCGCCAGGCCATTGACGCTGCCGGACATCCGGCGCTGCTACTGGTCGATGCGGTTTCGGGCCTAGCCTCGGCAGACTATTGCCATGATGCCTGGGGCGTTGACATCACCGTCAGCGGCTCGCAAAAAGGCTTGATGATGCCACCGGGCCTCGGCTTTAATGCACTCTCCCCGAAAGCGCTGGCGGCCAACAAAACGGCCAAACTGCCCAAAGCCTTCTGGGCTTGGGACGACTACCTGCTGTCGAATCAAACCGGATACTGGCCCACCACCCCCGCCACCAACTTGCTCTATGGCTTACATGAAGCCATCGACATGATTCTCGGCGAAGGACTAGACAAGGTACTCGCCAGACATCAACGTCTGGCGGCAGCTTGCCGGGCGGCGATTGAGGCTTGGGGGCTGGAGATTCTGTGCCAAGACACAGCCTGTTATTCACCGGTATCCACTGGCGTTTTGTTGCCGGAAAAATACGACGCCGATGAACTGCGCAAACTGATCCACCAACGCTACAACCTTTCGCTAGGCACCGGACTCGGCAAACTGAAAGGCCGGGCTTATCGCATTGGTCATCTAGGTGACTGCAACGAACTCAGCCTACTGGCCGCACTAAGCGGTTGCGAAATGGGCATGACGGCCTTCGGCATTCCACTAAAAGCCAGCGGCGTCGTGGCGGCGCAAGAAATCTTGCGCTGAAAATAAAAATCCACCGCAAAGTGGGTGTTGGGTGATTTGATGAGATTAAACACCCACCACAGAGACACAGAGGCACAGAGAAAACACAGAGAAGTACCTTTTTTACTCTGCGATACCACTGCGCCTCTGCGCCTCTGTGGTGGATTTTCTGGTTTTAAAACGTAGGTGCAATCGGAACATCAGCATGTGCAAAAAAGTTAGGGTTTTACCTACTTCGCCACAACCCCTTCAACCGCTTCAACCACCTTGCTGGCGGTCACGCCGAGAAACTCGAAGACTTGAGCCGCCGGGCCGCATTCGCCAAAACGGTCGATGCCGACAACCGCGCCTTCTAGGCCGACATATTGACGCCAATACCCGGTGACGCCGGCTTCGACCGCAACACGCGGAATGCCACGCGGTAGCACCGAATCACGGTAGGCTTGATCCTGCTGCTCAAAAACAAAACTCGACGGCAGCGAAACCACGCGCACAGCGAAACCTTTTTTCAGTAGCGACTGCTGCGCGCTAATGGCTAGCGCAACCTCCGAACCGGTGGCGATAATCACCGCCGCAGGGGTTCCAACGCAATCCTTCAGAACGTAGCCCCCCCGGCGAATGGCCTTGATTTGTTCGGCCTCGCGGGGCTGATGCGGCAAGTTCTGGCGGGTCAGCATCAGCGCCGTGGGCGTGGTTTTATGCTCAACGGCAATCTGCCAGGCGACAAAGGTTTCAACGCTGTCGCACGGACGCCATACATCAAGGTTGGGCACCATGCGCAGGGTGGCGATTTGCTCGACCGGCTGATGGGTCGGGCCGTCTTCACCGACGCCGATGGAATCGTGGGTGAACACATAGATCGGGTTGATCCGCATCAGCGCCGCCATGCGGATGGCGTTGCGGGCGTATTCGGAAAACATCAGAAAAGTGCCGCCAAAAGGACGGAAACCGCCGTGCAAAACGAGTCCGTTCATCACCGCCGCCATGCCAAATTCACGCACGCCGTAGTGGATATAATTTCCGCCTTCGTTCATGGCCTGCCCATTCACGTCACGGCAGCCTTTCCATTGCGTCAAGTTCGACGGAGCCAAATCAGCCGAGCCGCCGATAAATTCCGGCAGCAGCGGAGCCAGCGCTTGAATGGCGTTCTGCGAGGCTTTGCGCGTGGCGATGACTTCGGCTTTCGTCACAACGGCGAGCAAGGCTTCAGCCGATTTTTCGGCGTAATCGGCGTGCAAACCGCCCTGCATACGGCGCTCAAATTCAGCAGCCAAAGCCGGATGCGCTTGACGATAGGCGGCAAACAGGGCTTCCCATTCAGCTTGCTGTTTAGCCCCGGTCGCCAAGGCATTCCAGGCCGAACGCACGGCTTCGGGGATTTCAAACGCGCCCTCGGTAATCCCCAGGGCCGCCCGCGTCGCCGCCACTTCGTCCTTGCCCAGCGGCGAGCCGTGCACATCATGACCGCCCGCCTTATTCGGCGAGCCTTTGCCAATGATTGTTTTGCAGCAAATCAGGGTCGGTTTGTCGTTTTGCGATTTGGCGGCGCGAATGGCGCGATCAACCGCTTCAACATCGTGCCCATCGACCGCACGAATAACGTTCCAGCCATACGCTTCAAAGCGCTTGGGCGTATCGTCGGTCAACCAGCCGTCGACGTGGCCGTCAATCGAGATGCCGTTATCGTCGTAAAAAGCAATGAGTTTTGCAAGTTTCCAGGTTCCGGCGAGTGAGCACACCTCATGAGAAATGCCTTCCATCATGCAGCCATCGCCCAAAAAGGTGTAGCTGGCGTGATCGACCACGGCAAAACCGTCGCGGTTAAACTCAGCCGCCAACAATTTTTCGGCCAGCGCAAAGCCAATGGCATTGCCTATCCCCTGCCCGAGCGGCCCCGTCGTGGTTTCAACCCCCGGCGTATGCCCATATTCGGGATGCCCCGGCGTTTTGCTGTGCAGTTGGCGGAAGTTTTTTAACTGATCGAGCGGAAGCGCGTAGCCGGTCAGATGCAGCAAGGCATAAAGCAGCATCGAACCATGCCCGTTAGAAAGCACAAAACGATCACGATTGGGCCACTTAGGATCGGCCGGATTGTGTTTGAGATGGCGATTCCACAGCGCAACCGCCATTTCAGCCATGCCCATCGGAGCCCCCGGATGACCGGAATTGGCCGCTTGAATACTATCCATCGCCAACACCCGAATCGCATTAGCCAACGCCGCCTGAGTTACCATATTTTGCTCCCTGATCGTTCCAAAAAAGACAGATGCCACGCCAAAGTCCGAAAAGGCAACCTATAAACGGGGTGAATCATGAACCCGGGATTTTAGCTTGATGCCTTTGACGTGTCAGTACAAAGGCGCGTTTTCGTTAACGGAATCGTCGCAGAAAACAGAAATTAAAGTGCGTTAAGCCTTGGCGGATCGGCGACCCTAGCCGACGAGTGTGAGGCACGCCTCTGGTCACTTGAACAAATCGGCATGCGTACCCGCACGCACAAAAACAATCAAACCCTGTTTTCTGCTGTCATCGAGATTGTAGGCCAGCAAAAAATCGCCGCCGATATGGCACTCTCGATTTCCATCCCAGTCGCCGCCCAACGAATGATCGAGCCATTCTGGCCCGAGCGGGGCATCGTTAGCGATCAATAAGATCATCGCTTCCTTGAGCCGATTCATGTCGTACCGGCCCGCCCGCGACAACCGCTCCCAATCTTTTAGAAACGACTTTGCATAGTCCGCAGCGCGTGGCAACGAGGCACGCTTACTTGCTGCGGTTTTTTTCGAGGTCATCGAACAATTCAGTAGCCGTGTCAAAGCGAGCATGACGTGTGCGTACAATCTCGTCGGCTTCGGCCATCGCGGCGCGAGTTTCGGCGTTCGGCACTTTGAGCGCGAACGGCATTTGCTTGTCGGCGACAACGCGCATCAAAAACACACGCACGGCGTCATTAACCGACAGCCCCATCGCGGCCAGCGTCTCGGTGGCTTGTGCCTTAATTTGTTCGTCCACGCGGACGTGAA
>CAIWVX010000381.1 GCA_903916205.1 uncultured beta proteobacterium | reverse complement strand
TTGAGGTAATTTATCAAATGGAAGAATCATGAACCGGCTAATTGCTGATAACGCCCCCCCGGCAAACTCGCTACACGACCTTCAAGTTCAAGCTCAAGCAGTTTGGCAGAAAGCACGTTAGCCGTCAGACCGCTACGGAGGGCAAGATCGTCAAGTCCGCAAGGATCAAAGCCCATGCAAGAAAGAAAATCAAGTGCGGATGTCTCAATTAAAGGCTCAGGAATCGACGCTTTCGCCGAGACACCCGAGGCACTATTCCAGCGGAGATCTTCAAGCACGTCTTCAGCCGTTTCAACCAGTTTAGCGCCTTGCTTGATTAGCTTGTGACAACCACGGGATTGGGGTGAATGTATTGACCCCGGAATGGCAAAAACTTCACGCCCCTGTTCTGCGGCCAGACGCGCCGTAATCAGTGAGCCGCTCTCAATCGCCGCCTCAACAACCAGAACACCAAGAGAAAATCCAGAGATAAGACGATTTCGACGCGGGAAGTTAAACGCCGAAACAGGGGTGCCAAGAGGTAATTCGGTAACGATGGCACCGCATTCTGAAATTTTAATGGTGAGTTCTTTGTTCCTTGCCGGATAAATACGATCAATTCCCGTTCCGATGAAGGCGACGGTATCTCCCTTAGCCGCGAGTGCGCCACGATGTGCAGCGGCGTCAATGCCCAGCGCTAAGCCGCTGGAAATAACTAGCCCCGACTGGGAAAGCGAACACGCAAAACGCTCGGCATTTTGTATGCCCTGGGGCGTCGCGTTGCGACTTCCCACAATGGCAATCGACTGACGATTAAGCAGCTCAAGACGACCACGAACATAGAGGAGGCTTGGCGGGTCGGGTATTTCAAGAAAGGCACGCGGATAAGCGGGATCAGCCAAGGTGACAATGTGCTGCTGATCAGAGGCTTGTGACCACGTATAGGCCGCATCGACAAGCGCCGAGTTGTTGGCTTCGAGGATCAGTCGAGCCGATTTGTCGCTAATAACCTTAATCAGGTCGGCGTAACTCGCAGAAAAAATGGCCTCGGGTAGACCGAAGGCGGTTAAGAGCTTGCGCTGAGTCTCTCCACCAATACCGGGAATCAGGGTAAGGTTTAACCAACTGCGTAAGGAATGACTGGCGTTCATTTATCAGGGGGTACGGACGAAGTCATTGACCTCGACGACGCCTTCCGATTGCATAACCAACGCATATGAAATCCGATCAAAAGTCCGAAATACGAACAACAAACCGGTACGCTCGGAAGGAATGATGAGCTTTATCTGACGATCTTTTTCGTCTCTCTGAATCACGGTGCGGTTACGTTCAAGGGCAAGAACATGCCCAACTTCCAGCCCGTCGTGGGTTCCGCCGTTAAGCGCAATAACGGAGCCTTGACCTGCCGTTCCAACCGTCCCATAGACCGGTACGCCATAAATAGAAATAACGCGAGCATCAATAGGAAAATCTGGTTTATGTGGGATGTAAGCCGTCAATGGCGGGCGAAAGGAAGGAATTAGACGATCATTACGACTGATTTCCTCTTTTGCCGTAAGTATTTCGAAAGTGGCCGGGCTGCCAGGACGAACTTGCTTGGCGGTACCCAGATAAAAAGCCTCATAGCCAAGAATGCGTTTCGAATCGGCGGGGTCAAATAGAGGTTTCCCGTTACGGTAAATTTGCCAAAGCTCTTTGGCCGGATCCGCATTGTCGACGTAAGCCAGATCACCTTTGCCGAGAAAATACCGGTCTTGCGGCGTAGCCACAATACGCGCAGCACGATTTAAGCCATCGACATCAACAACAAGCGGTGCCGAAATAAACGGCTCAATCACATTAGGCGCTATTGGCGGAATAGCCTGGTCAATTGAATCGCTATAGATTTGCGGTTGAAGCTTGACGTTTTGCAGCCTGAGCAACGGATTACTGTCCGCATCACGCTCAAGAACAATCACGTCACCGGGGAAAATTCTTCCCGGTTTCTTGATTTGCTCTTGATTCATGCGCCAAAGTTCTGGCCAGCGCCACGGCTCCTTGAGAAACTTGGATGAAATACTCCAAAGCGTGTCTCCTTGAGTAACCACATAATGCTCGGGAGCGTTGTCGACCAGTGGCAGGGCGGTGCCTGCGGCTTGACAGAGTGAGGCCCCCACCGCCAGAACGAGCGCGGCTATAATGCGATTCATCGTGTTATCCTCGTACGTGCATTAAGCAGACTCATTTTTCCGCTCGCCATATTATTTTTCATTAAAATTCATACCGTTACACCGACCCGAGTCATGACGATTTTTTCAAGCGCTATTTTCCGCAAATCGATTTTAATCGTCGTCACAGATTTTTCACAATCTGAAAATAAGTCGCCGTTTTTCAATATGTTGCAATAGATTCTGCACGTAATGACTTCTACTATCAAGCTTTTTATGCCGCTATTACCGATACTCCGTTACCCTGATTCCCGCCTAAAAAAAATTGCCGTACCGATAAGCTTAATTGATGATCGAATCCGCAAGCTGGCAAGCGACATGGCGGAGACGATGTATGAAGCACCGGGCATTGGATTGGCCGCGACGCAGGTTGATGTACATAAACAACTCATTGTCATTGATGCTTCGGAAACCCGAGATCAGTTACTGGTGCTGATCAATCCTGAGCTGATCGAATGTAACGGTGCGCAGGTGAGTGAAGAAGGCTGCTTATCGGTACCGGGAATTTACGACAAAGTTGAACGTGCCGAGCGCGTGGTGGTGCGCTATCTTGATCTGCATGGCTCGCCACAAAAAATTGCTGCAGAGGGTTTGCTGGCCGTCTGCTTGCAGCACGAAATGGATCATTTAAAGGGAAAGGTCTTCGTCGAACACCTTTCCTCGCTCAAGCAAACGCGCATCAAAGCCAAGCTTCTCAAGCAATCGCGAATTACCGCATGAAGCTAATTTTTGCGGGCACCCCCGAATTTGCAGCTCAGGCGTTAAAGGCGATCCTTGCCGCCGGACACCACGTTAAATTAGTGCTAACGCAACCTGATCGGCGGTCAGGTCGAGGCATGGCGGTGCAAGCCTCCCCGGTAAAAACATTAGCCTTGGCGTCTGGAATCGAGGTTTTTCAGCCCTTCACATTGAAAGATAGTGCCGCGCAACAGCGCTTGCGAGAGATCGAAGTTGACGCCATGATCGTTGCCGCCTACGGATTGATCCTGCCGCAGGCCGTACTCGACCATCCCCGCTTTGGGTGTATCAATATTCACGCCTCATTGCTGCCACGCTGGCGCGGTGCTGCACCGATTCAGCGTGCGATTTTGGCTAATGATACGCAAACCGGTGTTTGCATTATGCAGATGGAAAGCGGTCTGGATACCGGGCCAGTATTGTTATCAGAAAAATTGCCAATCGGCCCAAAAGAAACCGCCGCCAGCCTACACGACAAACTTGCCGTACTTGGCGCACAGCTGATTGTAAAAACCCTCGAAAAGCGGCCTCTGCCGTCCCTTCCGCAACCCGCCTCTGGCGTAACCTATGCCAGAAAAATTGAAAAATCAGAAGCCCGGCTCGACTGGCATTTGCCCGCGAGCCAATTGGATTGTATGGTCAGGGCATTTAATCCCTTTCCCGGCGCGTCAACAAGTCTCAATGGAATGACTGTTAAAATTTGGAAAGCCGATGTAGAAATAGCCTCGGGCAATCCTGGTGAAGTTCTCTCTTCGAACTCAACCGGTATCGTTGTAGCATGTGGCCGTGGCAGTCTACGTCTTCTCGAACTTCAAAAAGCAGGTGGTAAACGCTTAACCACCGAGCAATTTCTCGCAGGAACCTCCGTTGCAGAGGGAACCTATTTCGATTAGCCATCTTGACGGGGGCAGTTCCCCAGCACAGAACGAAATGACCGAACTACGTCAGCAAATGATGCCGTGATGTTGCGTAGCTTTACCAACCGTACGCGCCAATCAAGCATCCCGCAAAGTCAATCATCTGGACAGAAAAGTCCCATCGCACAAGGTAAGAATCCGGTCTGCACGCTCAGCCAAGCCAGGATCATGGGTGACGATTACAAAGCTGATCTGGTGTGAACGGTTAAGCGCCAACATCAGTTCGAATACTCCATCAGCCGTTTGTCGATCAAGGTTTCCCGTCGGCTCATCGGCCAGAACACACGCGGGTTCCGTGACTAACGCACGGGCAATCGCCGTACGCTGACGCTCACCGCCGGAAAGTTCCGAAGGCGTATGATCCAGCCGGTGGGATAGCCCGACTTCACCCAGAACCACCGCCGCACGTTCTTCCGCCTCGGCCTTGGGCAAGCGTCGGATGATCAGCGGCATGGCGACGTTTTCCAGCGCGGTAAACTCCGGCAACAAATGATGAAACTGATAGACAAAGCCGAGATGGCGATTGCGCATGACACCGCGTTCGGCCTCATTGATCTCGGAAAGGTCGTGCCCCATCAACTGAATTTTCCCGGCGCTGGCAGAATCGAGCCCACCGAGCAGATGCAGTAGCGTGCTCTTGCCTGAACCAGAAGCACCGACCACCGCCACCCGTTCGCCCGCGATGATTTCCAGATCAACCCCCGTAAGAACCGGCACTTCAGAACCCTCGCCGGTTCCCTGACGGTAGATTTTTTTCAGCCCCTGACAGGCTAGTACAACTTTTCGCGTCTCACTCATAACGCAACGCCTCCGCCGGATTGACCCGCGATGCGCGCCAACTCGGATAAATCGTCGCCACCAGCGAGAGGATGAACGAGACGCCGGTAATCGTCGTTACATCTTTCCACTGTAATTCGGACGGCAGGTTAGAGATGTAATAGACCTCTTTCGACATGAACTGCGTACCCAGTATGTGCTCGATGAATGGCACCACCACATCGACGTTGAGCGCCAACGTGACGCCACCAACAATCCCTAGCCCAAGGCCGATAAAACCGATCAACGCCCCTTGCACCATGAAAATCGCCATGATGCTGCGGGGGCTAGCACCGAGGGTGCGCAAGATGGCGATGTCGGCCTGCTTATCGGTGACGGCCATGACCAGCGTGGAAACAATGTTAAAGGCGGCTACCGCGACGATCAGCGACAGGATGATGAACATCATGTTTTTCTCGATCTGCACGGCGCGGAAAAAGTTGGCATGACTGCGCGTCCAATCACTGATATAGGCGGCGGCGCTGATGTTTTTAACCAGTTGACGAGCAATCGCCGGCGCTTGGAAGAGATCATCTAGCTTGAGGCGAACCCCAGAAACGCGATCCTCTAGGCGGTAAAGACGCTGGGCGTCTTCCATGCGAATCAGCGCCAAACCACTGTCGTACTCAAACATCCCGACCTCAAACAGACCGGTCACGGTAAACGTTTTCAGGCGCGGTAACACGCCGACCGGAGTAACCACGCCCTGCGGAGCAATCACCGTCACCTTGTCGCCGACAAAAACACCGAGGGCTTTCGCCAATTCGGTGCCCAGAACGATATTGAAGGAATCCGGCACCAATGAATCGAACTGGCCTTCCTTCATGTGCGACCTGAAATCAACCACTTTGTCTTCAAAGTCGGGCAGGACGCCACGCACCATCGCACCGCGCACCGACTGTCCATACGAAAGCATCCCCTGAGCCTCGACAAAGGGGGCGGCAGCCAGCACGCCGGATTGCCGAGAAGCCTGTTCCGCCACGCCCTGCCACTCCGCCATCTCGCCACTGGCACCGGTAATTTGAATATGCGAAACCACGGCCAAAATACGCCCGCGCAATTCAGTCTGGAAACCGTTCATTACCGACAGCACAACAATTAACGCGGCCACGCCCAACGCGATGCCGAGCATCGAAATCAACGAAATAAAGGAAATGAAGTGATTACGCCGTTTGGCCCGCGTATAACGCAGGCCGATCAGCAGTTCATAAGGCAAAGCCATGGGCAGTTGGTTTTCTTGAATAGAGTGAATTGAACGGGGTGAAGCCGGTACAGCGCAGGCGCTATGGTAGCCTAAATACTTGGCGACAATCCACAACGCGCCTAGACGCTTGCAGACCATTAGCTTGCCGGGCGAGTGGTCTGCAAAGCGATGATGATCAGTATAAAATCAGTTTTATGGCGGATAATTACGGCAAGGAGGGGCTATGAAAACAGGGCGTTATGCGGTCATCTCAGGGCTTTTCCGAGAGCCTATCAAACGGGTGTTGCGCACAGGAGGGCTTGGATTACTGCTGGTCTTTTTGTCGGCGTGTATCGGACTATCCAAAGCGCCTGAAATCAATTTGGCGGGCGTTGATCTGATCGGTTTGGGGCTGTTTGAGCAACGGTTTGTGCTTAAGCTGGCGATCCGTAATCCTAATGACCTTGCTTTATCAATCAAAACGTTGAATTTTGACATTGAGCTTGACGGTCATCATTTCGCCAAAGGCGCTTCAGAAAAACCGCTCACCGTTGCCAGTCGGGGGGAAGCCGTACTTGAGGTGATGAGCGTAAGCCATCTGTCGACGATTCTTGATCTGATGCGTGACGCCCGACAAAATGGTCGGACGCATGTGGCTTTTCGGATTTATGGCCGCGCCGAAATTGACGGCATCGGACGTATTCCATTTGAACGCAGGGGAGAGATTCCGCTGCCGGGGGTGGGGCTACTAAAGAATTAACGGGACTTCTCCGTCCCGAGGGAGTAAAGCTAAGTCTACGCGGCATCGAAGTGCCAAAATATTGATGTTGAAATCCATTTAGGCGGCCAAGAATCACCCGTGCGCGACATGCGTTGATGTGAAGCGGTTTAGACCCGCGCCGGAGGAAGTCCTCTTGGGGGATGACCGGTTATCGTTTCGCAGTCTAAAGTGGATCCCTGAGTCAAGACAATACTGCACTTAGTTTAAGTTGCACATTCGACTTCATTCGCAGCGGGACGGCGCTGCTCCGTTTTTGCTTTAGCTTTGGTTGTTGCGTCTG
>CAIWVX010000380.1 GCA_903916205.1 uncultured beta proteobacterium | reverse complement strand
TGCCAATGAAGCCAGCGCAGCGGCTGGCGATATTGACGTATTTGCCCACCAGATCGGAATTGACTCGGGCGCTGAAATCCTCAAGATTGAGGTCGATATCTTCCATGGTGTTGCTGAGTTTGGCGGCATAGTAATAGCGTAGCCATTCGGGATTCAGCCCGGTTTGTAAATAGCTTTCGGCGGTGATAAACGTGCCGCGTGACTTGGACATTTTGGCCCCGTCGACGGTCAGAAAACCGTGCGCAAAGACGCTCGTCGGGGTACGAAAGCCGGCATGTTGAAGCTCGGCGGGCCAAAACAGCGCGTGGAAATAAAGAATATCTTTGCCGATGAAGTGATAAAGCTCCGTCGTTGAGTCGGGCTTCCAGTATTCGTCGAAATCGAGGCCTTTTTTGGCGCAGAGATTTTTGAACGAGCCCATATAGCCGATTGGCGCGTCGAGCCAGACGTAGAAATATTTGCCGGGGGCGTCGGGGATTTCAAAGCCGAAATACGGCGCATCGCGTGAAATATCCCAGTCGGTCAGTTTATTTTCGCCTTCCGAATTGTCGTCAAATCCCAGCCATTCCTGCATCTTGTTGGCGGCTTCGGGTTGCAGACGACCGGCTTCGCGCGTCCACCGGCGCAGGAAGGATTGGCAACTCTCACCGGAAAGTTTGAAAAAGTAGTGGTCAGAGTGGCGTAACTCGGGTTTGGCCCCGGAAATCGCTGAGTACGGGTCTTTCAAGTCGTTCGGCGTGTAGGCCGCGCCGCAGCTTTCGCAGTTGTCGCCGTACTGATCCTTGGCACCGCACTTGGGGCATTCCCCCCGGATGAAGCGGTCAGGCAGAAACATCTGTTTGAGCGGGTCGTAATACTGCTCGATGCGGCGTTTTTCGATCAGTCCGGCGCACTGTAGGCGGGTGTAAATCTGGTTAGCGCAGTCCTGCGTTTCTGGCGAATGCGTGGTGTAAAAATTGTCAAAGGCCACATGGAAACCCGCAAAATCTCGCGAGTGCTCTCCATGTACCCGGTCAATCAGCGCTTCGGGTGTCAGCCCGTCTTGTTCAGCGCGCAACATGATCGGCGTGCCGTGGGTGTCGTCGGCACAAACATACCAACACTCGCTGACCTTCTCCTTCGGCTGCATCTTCTGAAAGCGCACCCAGATGTCGGTCTGGATATATTCCACCAAATGACCAAGATGGATGGAACCGTTAGCATAGGGCAGGGCGGAGGTAACAAGGATTTTACGGGTCATGGGCTGCGTTCGGGAGTTTGGATGGAGCATGAGTGGCGCCGCTGTCGGCAGAGGTCACATTCTAGCAAAGTGCACTCTTGATCGTGCACGGATTGTCTGGGGTGGACATTTTTCAACTCACGCGTTTGATTGCGTTCGATTTAAAACGCAATGGCAGCAAACGTCAAAATTCACTGCAGGGGTGGCCCCGTGTGTCCGCCTCTGCGCGTCAATGAATACGGGCATCGTCAAACTCGCCAATCGACAAGACAGCGTGCTGCCCGATCAAGCCCGTAGGGTTTGCAAACCAGCGGTTTGCGAACGCGGATGACAAGTGTTGAGGCATGAGGGGTTTCCGCGTGCGTAAAGAAAAGAATTTCGTATTTACGCGAATGGCCGCTTTAATCTTCGGCACGTGAACATCTAACCATCAAATCAGGTGACGACACTCACTGTAATCCCAGCAATCATTACCCTTACACAACCAATCGCTGTTGGTCGCGGCGGCTCATACCGGCACCGCCTCGGCCAGCACGGCAGCGCGGAATTTCTCTGGGAGCGCCTTCGGCGTCAATACGTCAACCGGCACGCCCAGCAGTTGCAGTAGTTCGTGCCGGATCGCCCCAATGTCGAACAGCGACGTGTCCGGGGTCGGGTCAACCAAGATGTCCAGATCACTGCCCTCGGTATCATCACCGTGCGCGACTGAGCCGAAGACGCGGGGATTGCACGCCCGATGCGCAGCTACCACGCGGCGAATAGCGTCCCGATTAGAGGCAAGGGCTTGAGAGGGTTTCATACATTTTACCTTTAGAGCGTTGTTGGCAGAAAATTGCCGACCAGCCATTTTAGCCTACCGACGACTTGGTCGGCTCCCCGCCATTACCATTTGATTTTCCAACCCTAGAATGCACATAGCCGTTTTATTGGGGTATGAAGGAGTTTCCGCGTGCGCAAAGAAAAATAATCTGCAATTCAAAATCAGCAATTGACAGCGGCTATCGAGGT
>CAIWVX010000379.1 GCA_903916205.1 uncultured beta proteobacterium | reverse complement strand
GACCGGTGGCAATGCAGCCCGGCAGATCAGGCACGTAAGCTGAATAGTTATTTTCTGTTTTTTCAACAACAATGGCGTAGCGCATCGATTTACTCCTTCAGTCCAGCTTGTTTGAGAACACTGTTCAACGTGCCGGGAGCCAAATCATCACTGGGTTTCCCCGCTACTGTAACGCGACCACTTTTGACTGGATGCTTAAACTGTCGATGACTGCCGCGTGTAGCGACAAGAAACTAACCGTCAGTCCGACGTATCGTCAAAATGTCGCTTACTTTCATGGCGTTAGGATAGCAAAATTAATCGCAAAGGCCTAACCAAAGCCTTGTCCAATGCGGCATGAGGCTGAGTGAAATAAAGTGCGGAAAATTTGAGGTGTGGGTTGATCATTGCAAGGAGAGTGATCAATATGAACGAATTACGGTTGACTACGATTGCGCAGATTGAGCATTTTCTCAGCGCCCTAACACGGGCCAATTTTTGGGCTTGTCGGTCAGGAAGTCAGGGGTGTTGTTGTGGCGCAGTTCGGTACAAGGGTGTGCAACATATTTTCTTTGCACACGCAGAATCCCCCTCATGTCTCAACGTTTATCATCCGCGTTCGCAAACCGCTGGTTTGCAAACCCTACGGGCTGGAGGTGCGCGTATCTATTGGCTTGTGGGCTGGTTGTAGTGATTCGCTATCGTCTATTAACGGGCATTACGGGGTAGCGAGAGTTTTATTGAGCTTTTGTTCCTCTTTGGGCCATCGCCGTAGAGGGTGCGCGTCAAGCGGCTTTTGCTTGATGGAAGACGCGGATACGAGGGGCAATTTTTGCTTGCAAAGTTCGCGCCGCGATGCGTATGTCGTACTCTGTTTGCAGGTTAAGCCAAAAGCGAGGCTCCATCCCGAAAAACAAACCCAAACGTAGCTCGGTATCGACCGTGATCGGGCGCACACCGTGCACCAGTTCGCTAATGCGGCTGGAGGATACATCAATGTCGGCAGCAAGCTGACGAGCCGTGATACCCATCGGCTTCATAAAGTCTTCCAGCAAAATTTCGCCGGGGAAAATTTCATCGAGTAATTTGGCCATGTTCAACTCCTAGTGGTCGTCCACAATTTCAACGTGATGCGCCCCATCTTCGCGCCAGATAAAGCACACCCGCCATTGGTCGTTGACGCGAATACTGTTCTGCCCTTTGCACTCCCCCTTGAGGGCTTCGAGTTGGTTGCCTGGGGGAATCCTCAAATTGGTCAATTCGGTTACTGCATGCAATTGCAGCAACTTGCGCCGCGCCACTCGTTCAATATTCCTGAACCGGGGCACGGCTTGGCTATGGAAAAGCGCCTCGGTGTCGAGACAATTGAACGAATGAATCACGCTTTATTATGTTCCGTAATACGGAAACCTTAAACCCAAATTCCGCGATTGAAATTCTCCCAGCCTGCCGGACGATATTTTTTTACATTTTTGGTGCGGAAATTAAAGCGACCAGAGGTTGCCGAGTCGTCGAGTCGACACCGATACGGTTGTTTGCATGGCATTCGGGTAATTCGGCAAATTTTGCATGAACCCACTTAAGCGCATCGAGGTGCGCCTTGCCGTTGCCGAGAGGTCACCCGCTGTTTACGGAGACAT
>CAIWVX010000378.1 GCA_903916205.1 uncultured beta proteobacterium | reverse complement strand
GTTTGTCTTTGCGAAACCTTGGTTTTCTTTGCGGTGGATGCCAATTTTTTACAGCCTCTGCAATCACGTTGAAGCATCCGAAGCCTATTTGACATTCAAATTGTCGGAGGGTTTCTTGGTGAATTGATCCCAGGCCAAGAAAAGGGCTCCGACGGTTATGGCTGAGTCGGCGATGTTGAAGGCTGGCCAATAATAGCCCGCAAGGTGCCACTGAATGAAATCGACCACCGCACCAAAGCGAATACGATCAATGACATTGCCGAGCGCTCCGCCAAGAATCAGGGTGAACGCCAGCGACAGGCGAAATTCGCTGGAGTTTTGGCGCAAAAGATGCACGATCCAGGCCGAGATGCCGAGGGCTAGGACGGTAAAGAACCAACGCTGCCAGCCCCCAGCTTCTGCAAGAAAACTAAATGCTGCGCCGGGATTGAAGGTCAAAACCCAATTGAAAAACGGCGCAACGTAGCGTGACTCGCCGGGTTGCAGAGTGCTGAGAACCAGCCATTTGCTGACTTGGTCAAAACCAATGAGCGTTGCGGCCAGCCACAACCAAGAGCGGAAATTAGGCGCAGGCACGCGATTCTCCGTCGCCGTAGAGGTTGCTTACGCAACGTCCGCAGATTTCGGGATGTTCGGCGTGGCAGCCAACATCCGCGCGCACATGCCAGCAGCGCTCGCATTTGGCGTGTGTAAGCGCGGTGCATTCGAGTTTTTCTTCGGCGTTACGTACCAGTGTTGTCTGTGAGCAAATCAGCACAAAGCGCAAATCGTCAGCGAGCGAATTCAGGATGTCGTATTTTTCGCCATCGGCGTAAATACAGACTTCGGCTTGGAGTGAGGCGCCAATTTTCCCGGCGGTACGCAGTTCTTCGAGGGCGCGGGTGACTTCGGCACGGTAACTACGAATCTTGCTCCACTTGTCGAGCAGAGCGGCTTCATCCGCCGGAGCTGGAAGCGTTTGCCAGGTTTGCAGCATGATCGAGTCGGCCTTGCCGTTGAGCGTCTGCCAAACTTCTTCAGCGGTAAAGGCGAGGATCGGTGCCATCAATTTAACGAACGTCTGGGTGATGTGCCACAGGGCGCTTTGCGCCGAGCGCCGCGCTTTGGCGTCGACGCCAGCGGTGTAGAGGCGATCCTTGAGAATATCGAGGTAGAAGCCGCCGAGATCCTCGGAGCAAAAGGACTGCAAGGATTGCACGACGCGGTGGAATTCGTATTTTCCGTAGTCGGCTTCGCACTGAGCTTGCATTTGCCGGGTCATGGCGAGGGCGTAACGGTCGATTTCCAGCCATTGCTCTGGCGGCAGCAGGTTCTGGCTGGCGTCGAAGTCCGAGGTATTGGCTAGCAGGAAGCGCAGGGTGTTGCGGATGCGACGGTAAGATTCGACCACGCGCTTGAGGATTTCGTCGGAGATATTCAGCTCGCCCGAGTAGTCGGTGGCGGCAGTCCATAGGCGCAGGATGTCCGCGCCAAGGGTGTCGGAAACTTTTTGCGGGGCGATGACATTGCCTTTGGACTTTGACATTTTCAGCCCCTTGCCGTCGACCACAAAGCCATGCGTGAGCAAAGCTTTGTAGGGTGCGCGACTGTCGATAGCGCAGCCCGAAAGCAGCGAACTTTGGAACCAGCCGCGATGCTGGTCGGAGCCTTCGAGGTAAAGGTCGGCGGGGTAAGCCAGTTGTTCCTGATGCGAGCCGCGCAATACACTGGCGTGGGTCACGCCGGAGTCGAACCAGACATCGAGGGTGTCACTCATCTTGCGGTACAGTGGGGCTTCGTCGCCGAGCAGTTCTTTGGCGTCGAGCGAGAACCAGGCTTCAATGCCCGCTTGTTCGACACGCCGGGTGACTTCCTCAATCAGTTCGGGAGTACGCGGATGCAGTGCGCCGGTTTCTTTGTTCAAGAAGAAGGGAATCGGTACGCCCCAGTTGCGTTGGCGTGAAACACACCAGTCTGGGCGGGTTTTCATCATGGCTTCGAGGCGGGCACGGCCCCAAGCCGGGAAAAACTGGGTTTCATCAACGGCACGCTCGGCGATCCCGCGCAGTGTGGCGGCGTCGGTCTGGCTCTTATGATCCATGCCGATGAACCATTGCGTGGTGGCGCGGAAAATGATCGGCGTTTTGTGCCGCCAGCAATGCGGGTAGCTGTGCGTGATGCGTTCCGATTTGAGCAGACGACCCTTGGCCTCAAGTTCTTGTAAAACGAACGGATTGGCTTCCCAGACGGTTTTTCCCGCCAGCGGTGAAACAGAGAGTGCTGGCGTGCTGTTGAGAAATTTTCCGTCGTCGCCAACCGGGTTGTTGACCGGTAGACCATAGACCTTGCCAACCTGATAGTCGTCAGCGCCATGAGCCGGTGCCGTATGCACTAAACCCGTACCGGCTTCGAGGGTGACGTGCGTGCCACAGATGATCGACACGTCGCGTTCTTGAAAAGGGTGTTTGAGTCGCAGATGTTCAAGAGCCTTGCCCTTGGCTGAGCCGATGACGGTGCCTTCCAATTCGTAGCGTTTGAGACAGGCTTCGGCGAGTTCACGCACTAGGATCAGTGCGCCTTTGGCGGTTTCGATCAGATCGTAGTCGAATTCCGGGTGAATGCTCACCGCTTCATTGGCGGGCAGCGTCCACGGGGTGGTCGTCCAGATCACCGCAAAGGCCGGTGTGTGCAGGTGGTTCAGGCCGAAAGCCTGGGCCAGTTTATCCGCCTGATTGGGATGCACCGCGAAGGCCACGTCAATCGCGGGCGAGTTTTTGTCTTCGTGCTCGACTTCGGCTTCGGCCAGCGCTGAGCCGCAATCCAGACACCAGTTAACCGGCTTGAGACCCTGATACAGATAGCCTTTTTCGAGAATGTTACCGAGCGCACGAATTTCGTTGGCTTCGGTTTTGAAGGCCATCGTCAGGTAAGGACTGTCCCATTCGCCAAGTACGCCAAGGCGGATAAAGTCTTTCTTCTGACGTTCAACCTGTTCTGTGGCGTAGGTTCTACAGAGTGCGCGGACTTGGTCTGCGGGAATGTTCTTGCCGTGCAGTTTTTCAATTTGGTGTTCGATGGGTAAGCCGTGGCAATCCCACCCCGGCACGTAGGGCGCATCAAATCCAGCCAGCGTTTTGGCGCGGATGATGATGTCCTTGAGGATTTTATTGACCGCATGGCCGATGTGGATGTCACCGTTGGCGTAAGGCGGCCCGTCATGCAGAACAAAGCGCGGACGGCCTTTACTGGCTTTACGGATCTGCTCGTAAAGTTTTTTCTCCTGCCAGGCCGCCACCCATTGCGGCGCACGCTTGGCAAGATCGCCGCGCATAGGGAAGGGCGTGTCGGTAAGATTCAGGGTATTTTTGTAGTCAGCCATTTATAAAGTCCACCACAGAGGCACAGAGGCGCAGAGAAAACGCAGAGGTAGACCTTGTTTTGAATGTTTGCTCTGCGCAACCTCTGTGCCTCTGTGGTGAAGCGTTATGAATTTTTTCACAGCAACTCAGTCCGCACCCATTCCGTGTGCCGTTCGCGTTCGAGGATGATCGTCCGTACCCGCATCAGCGCCACCGCAATGGCATACATCCAGCAAGCCAATGCACAAAGCAACATGCCGAGCAGCATGGTCATGGCCATCGACGGGGATTTTGTGAGGCTGACTGACGAACCTTGATGCAAGGTATTCCACCACTTCACTGAAAAATAAATGATCGGAATATTGACGACGCCGACTAGCGCCAAAATGGCTCCGGCTTTGTCGGCACGGCGCGGGTCATCAATCGCCGATTGCAGCGCGATAAAGCCGACGTAGAGAAACAGCAAAATCAGTTCTGAGGTCAGCCGCGCGTCCCACACCCACCAAGCGCCCCACATCGGCTTGCCCCATAGCGCCCCCGTCCACAATGACAAAAAAGCAAAGAGCGCCCCGGTCGGTGCCAGCGCCGTAGCCATCATGCCGGATAGGCGGAAATTAAAGGCCAGCCCGAGTCCGGCCCAAAAGGCCAACACCAGATAGATGAACATCGACATCCAAGAAGCAGGGACGTGCAGGAAAATGATGCGATAACCCTCACCCTGTTGCGCGTCGATAGGGGCCACCAGAAAACCGACATACAGGCCGGCCATGCCGAACACCGCCGCCAGCGCCCAGAACCAAGGAATCATCTTTCCCGCCAGCGGATAAAACGCCTGCGGACTGGCAAATTTGAATACGTTGATTAATTTATTGCTCATTCCAATGCAATCCGTAAAGCCGCCGCCGTGGGCCACGGCGCAAAAAAGACGCCGCACAGCGTAAGCGCCGCCAGCAGCGAAAGATGGGCTTGCGCCCCGAGTCCCGTTAGCGTTGCATCAACCGCGCCAGCGCCAAAAATCAAAACGGGAATATACAGCGGAAGAACCAGCACCGAAAGTAGCACGCCGCCGCCTCTAACACCTAAGGTCAGCGCCGCACCAATGGCCCCGATGCCCGACAAAGCGGGCGTTCCAAGTAATAGCGAACCGGTCAGCACCCACAAAGCCTCGCTCGACAAATCAAATTGTAATCCCAGCACCGGAGCCAGCAGCGCCAGCGGCAAACCGGAAACCAGCCAGTGGGCGAATACTTTGCCGAGCACAATCAGGCCGAGAGGATGCGGAGCCAGCGCCAGTTGCTCAAGGCTTCCATCACGATGATCGTCGGCAAATAAACGCGGCAGCGAGAGCAGGGTCGCCAGCAATGCCGCCACCCAAAGTACGCCGGGCGCCAGTTTGCGCAACAACTCCGGCTCCGGGCCGATACCGAGGGGAAACAAACTGACCACGATAATGAAAAAGAACAACGCCGAAACCATATCGGAGCGACGACGCATCGCCAAACGCAGATCGCGGCTAATGATGAAATAAAGAAGTTTCAGCATGGTTTTAGAGGCGGTGAAAGAAACATCTAGCGCCCACCGCAAAGACGCAAAGAGGCAAAGGAAACGCAAAGAAACCCTTACAAACAAAAGATTCCTTGGCGAAAACTTGGTTTTCTTTGCGCCTTTGCGGTGGATTATTCATTTCTTCACCCTCTCAACCTAAGCGCAATTCGCGCACCGTGCCTGCGGCAACGGCAACGTTCTGGTGGGTCGTCAGAACCGCCAAGCCGCCGCGTTGCAGATGTGCGCCAATCAAGCCCGCCACTAATTCAATCGCCGCTGTGTCAAGCGCAACATAAGGTTCATCGAGAACCCATAAGGGCCGCCGTTGATTGACCAGCCGAGCCAAAGCCACACGACGTTTTTGCCCTTGTGACAGATAGCGGCAAGCCAAATCCTCACGGCCCGCCAGCCCGAGCTGCGCCAGCGCATCAAGTGCGGCACTTTCATCCAGTGGTTCATCGGCAAGTTGGGCTGAAACCCGCAGATTTTCCAGTGGCGTCAGATCTTCTTTGATGGCGTTGTGGTGTCCAAGGTAGAACAGTTCACGGCGGTAATCTTCACCGAGGTCGCGGGTCAGTCGTCCGCGCCAGCGGATTTCACCGATCACGGCAGGCGACAGGCCGCAAATAATGCGCAGCAAACTGGTTTTGCCGGAACCATTTTCGCCCTGCAAATACAGTAACTCGCCGCCACCCAGTCGGAACGCAACACCGCTGAAGAGATTTCGTTCGCCACGAACACAACCGAGATTTGAAACGTCGAGCATGCAGAGAATCCAAAAGAGGGAGTAGTGCAGTCGCGCAGTTTAGCGGTAGATTGTCGGCAGTGAAAGAAAATGGCGAAGCAATCCGCCGCCCGTCGTGCGACAAATTTTAGATGTCGGGGGCTTCAGACTTGGAAATCTACGCCACTTCAAATCGCGCTCAATCACCGGCAACCGGAGGTTAACTTGACGCTTCAACTCAATGCTTTGACTAAATTACTGCGGCACGTTCCATCCACACGGGCGGTGCTTTTGTTGTCGCTGGTCATGATTTTAGCCACGGTGATTTCGGCAACGGCGGTTCTTATGGACTTGCGGCAAAAGGAACTGACCCGAGCCATGAACGGAATCAGCAGCCTGACTCGCGTACTGTCCGAGCAGACGACGCGTACGTTTGATGGTGTGGTGTTGATGATGCGCGGCGTGCGTGAGCGGCTTGGCGATGACATAGGTCGTCGCCTCGATTTGGATAGTGTCGGGGTGCACTTGCTGTTGCAGGCGCGCTTAGGCCGGATGAGAGTGTTGTCGTTGGTGACCCAGTCTGCGTGACGCTCGATGAAGGAGTCTCTGACGGCGACGGCGTAAGGGGGGGCGATGCCGTGCCAGACTGCGTCTGCGTTACAGAGGGGGTCTGTGTTGCAGTCAGTGTTGCTGCACTGCTTGTGCTGACGCTCGCGGAGGTAGACTCGCTCCCGCTGATTGATAACATTGCAGGGGGCGTCGCGTTTGCCGACG
>CAIWVX010000377.1 GCA_903916205.1 uncultured beta proteobacterium | reverse complement strand
CCGGCCTCGCCTTTCGTCTATCAATTTTTGGGTAACGTCAATGTCTTTCACAGTCGGGTGCATGGCAACTGGGCCGACATCGGGCATGACAGCCTCGGTGCGACGGGTGGGAAAGAGACCGACGAAGCCATGGCTTTTGTTCGGCCGCACGATATTGACATTGAGCATGGCCCAGTGGACGGCGGCCTGCAAGCTACGGTGCAGGATGTTCATGCCATTGGCCCGTTGGTACGCGTCGAATTAGCCCACGCCTCTGAGTTGATTGAAGTGGAACTGACGCGTGAGCGGGCGATGGTGCTAAATCTGCTCAAAGGCCAGCAGGTGTGGCTCAAACCGCGCCAAGTGAAGGTCTTTGCAATGTCAGAATCGCCCGCTATGGCGTTGGAAGAAGGTGGCTCAGGGATTTAACAGGGCATTGTTCAAACAACGCTATTCACCTCCTGTTTTCTGAGTTTTCCTTACGCCGCTGCGGTGGATTTTCACCGTTGATAAGCTTGAGTCTTAGCCGGTTCTAAACTTTGAAACGCTGGGCCATGCGTTGTAATTCAGTTGCCGCCTGAGCCAGTTCGGTGGCGGTGCCTTCCGTTTCGCGGGCCACACCTGCGGAAATATTGATGACATCGGAGATGTGATGCATGCTGTCGGTGATGTGTGCGGCGGCGGTTGATTGTTCACCCGAGGCCAGAGCGACCTGCGAGACATGTTTGATCAGTGGAATAGTCTGCGCCTTGATAACGGCCATCGCCCGGTTTGAAAGTTCGACATCTTTGCAGCCTGTTTTGACACAACTCGCATTTTTTTCCATCGAACTTGAGACGTTTTTCACATCGGACTGAAGCGAGCCGATGATGCTCTGAATTTCACGCGTTGACACCGTTGTTCGCTCGGCAAGTTTTCTCACTTCATCAGCGACGACCGCAAAGCCACGTCCTTGCTCGCCTGCACGGGCGGCTTCAATGGCCGCGTTCAAGGCCAGCAAGTTAGTCTGAGCGGCAATTTCCCCGATAGAGATGACGATGTTGCCAATGCGGTCCGAATTGCTGCCCAAGGCATTGACGGCCAGCGTGGTGCTAACGACCATATCCTCAATTTCGCTCATGATGGCGGTCATGCCTTTAATGGCTTGCTCGCCACCGAGGGTCGCTTGTTCGGTTTCAGAGGCTTTAAGCGACATATCTTGGCAACTCTCGGTGATGGAGTTGATGGTCACTGAAAGTTGCTCAACCGCCGAGGCCACCGTGCGTGATTCGTCAGAGGCTTCGTTATTACCGGCAGAAATTTTGGCCGAAGCATCGCTCAAACCTTTAGAAGCCTCAGCCAGTCGTTCAGAAGAATGTTGAATTTCCGCAATAATGGTTTTTAGAAAAAGTTGCATGTCACGAATATTTTGCAAAAGGTTGCTCAATTCATTTTTGCGCTTAATGGTAATCGGATGAGTCAAATCGCCAGAGGATATTTCCTTGAGATAAGCCGTGATGCGTAGCAACGGTTCGATGATGGAGGTGATACACAGGGTCGTGGTTAAGGCGCCGATCAACAGCGAAATTCCGGCAACAGCATAAAAAACACCCTCACTACCACTCTTCGCGGCGATACCGGAGGCGATCACGGCCAGACTATAAAAAACGCCAAGAATAATGATTCGAGTCTTGATTGTTCTTGCACGGTAAAGATCGTAGATGAACATGGAATTCTCCTTAAATTTAACACCCTCATTACGATGCCCCGAAAAGGTTTTCGAGGTCCGAGTTGTATTCACGGCTAACCGGAGTGCGTGGCGTGAATACTTT
>CAIWVX010000376.1 GCA_903916205.1 uncultured beta proteobacterium | reverse complement strand
TCGGGGGCGCACCGCTTTATTGAAGTTCATCTTTTGGTTCCCGGCCAATGGACGGTTCGGCGTGCTCATGAGTTTACCGAGCATCTCGAAAATGAAATTCGTCTTGCGCTTCCGCACTCGACGGTGTTAACACACCTTGAGCCGCTCGAAGCGCTCGTTTCGCAGGAGGATATTCGGCTTGATCGCTAGCCCAAAACTTTTTTTACGTCGCGTAATTGCGCTTTTTATGTGCTTACTTGCCCTGTTTTTCCCTTTGCCGAGTTGGGCATGGAATTCAGCGGGACACCGCTTAATTGCGCTTATTGCGTGGGATCATCTTGAGCCAAGAGCACGTTCTGAAGCCGCTCGATTGCTGCACAAACATCCTGATTTTGAACGCTGGTCAAAGCGCGTGACAGAAGCCGACGTTGACCGAGGGGCTTTTATTGAAGCCTCAACCTGGGCCGACGAAATTCGCAAAGACAGGCGTTTTTACAACGCAGAAAGTGACGCTCCCACGCCCACTTTGAGCGGTTTCCCTGATATGGATCAACACCGTAACTGGCATTTCGTCAATCTCAAACTCGATGGATCGCCCTTTGATTCGCCGATTTCTGGCCTGTTAGGCAAGCAGCTTGTGGTGCTGACAAACACCTTAAGCTCATCTAAAGCCAGCTCAATTGATCGCAGCTACGCTTTACCCTGGCTTATTCATCTGGTTGGCGATGCGCATCAACCTCTGCATACCAGCATTCAGTCCAAAGTCGGCGGGGGCAAGGAAACGACGATCAGCAATCCCTTTAACCCACGCAAAACAAAATCGACGCTCCATGCGTTTTGGGATGACTTGCCAGGCCCACCTTGGCTACGCGGCGAACGCTTGGAAGCGACCGCCCGTGCGCTAATCGCCGCTTATCCACCGCCAGCGCGTTCAAATTCAAGTGATAAATGGCTCGTGGAAAGCTGGCATATTGCCCGTGAACAAGGCTATCCAACTTGGCAAGATGAAGGGAAAACCATTAGTTCCCAGTTTTTTGAAACAAGCCGCGCAATCGCCGACCGTCGTATTACTGAAGCCGGGTACCGATTGGCCGATTTGCTAAATAGACGACTCACAGACTGAAACTGAGTTTATCTAAAGTCTCAGTCTCTGAGCCGGCTACAAGCTAGAGAGTGTGGTTTGCTGCGAGCGGCCTATTTGAGATCGGCTCGTATTTAGCCTACCAGAGCCGCCACCAAGGTATTTCGCGCTCAACAATTCCCCGCGTGTAATAAATACTGTCCGGGTAATTTTTACGCATCACGCGCTCGATGTCATCTCGTAGATCATTCATCCCCATCTCATCGTAAGCCTTGACCATGATGAACAAGGCTTCTTCAGTTGCGGGGGCTTCCGCATAATTTTTCAAGGCAAATTGAGCACGATTGATGGCGGCAATGTAAGCGCCACGCTTCATGTAGTAACGGGCGACGTGGACTTCAAGCGTGGCTAGCGCATTGACGAGGTATTTCATGCGCAGAACAGCGTCCGGCGTATATTTGCTGTCGGGAAAGCGGGTGACGAGTTCGCGCAAAGCATCAAAGGATTCGCGTGCGCCCTTCGGGTCACGTTCAGTCATATCCTGATTGCTGATCGTTCCAAGAAAGCCCAGATCCTCGTTAAAGTTGATTAGCCCACGCAAGTAGTAAACATAATCAACACTGGGGTGATTCGGGTGAAGTTTTATGAAGCGTTCGCAGGCCGCAATGGCTGAACTCCGCTCGTTATACTTCCAGTAGGCGTAGGCAATGTCGATCTGGGCCTGCTGGGCAAAGCGACCATACGGGAAGCGCGATTCGAGCTTCTCGAAATACTTGATCGATTTGTCATAGATGCCTTCGTTAAGCGCATCTTTTGCCTCACTGTACAATTTGTCGGCTGACCAGCCGATGGTCTCGTCCTTGACTTCAGGAAGAAGTCCGCAGCCACTGATGAGAGTGACAAGGAAAATCGCCGCGATAACCGCTAAACTACGCATGATGAAAATTCCAAAGATAAAAACAGAAATTGATCTGCCCCAAGAGCCATTCGAGGATAAATCCGAGAGCGCTGATTATAACGCAAACGCACAAATTACTCTGAACGTTCCAGCCAATTGTGGTGGTCTTCGCCTTGATCAGGTATTGGCGCGGCTTCGACCGCAACACTCTCGCAACCGGCTGCAGCAATGGATACGCGAAGGGCGGATTTGTATTAATGGACAGGCGGTCAGTGAACCCAAGCAAAAACTTTGGGGCGGCGAATTCCTTCAAGTAGCCGAAGCCACTGACGAACTTAAACTGTCATCGGCTCCAGAAGACATTACGCTGAACATCATCCATGAGGACGACACGCTGATCGTGCTTGATAAGCAAGCGGGTCTTGTGGTGCATCCGGGCAGTGGAAATTGGAGCGGAACCTTGCTCAATGCCTTGCTTTACCATGCCCCGGAACTCGATAAAGTGCCACGCGCCGGCATTGTGCATCGGCTTGACAAAGATACCAGCGGCCTGATGGTGGTGGCTAAAACGCTGGAGGCACAAACCGATTTAGTCCGTCAGCTACAGGCGCATACCGTTAAACGTTATTATCAGGCGCTTGTACGTGGAAACGTTGAAATTGGCGGAACCGTTGATTCACCTATTGGCCGTCATCCGGTGCATAGGACAAAAATGGCGGTGGTCAAAACCGGCAAACCTTCGCGAACGCATTACCGTATCGTCGAACGTTTCATTGATTGCACGCTCGTTGAATGCGCGCTGGAAACCGGACGAACGCACCAGATTCGAGTGCACATGGCTTCCATTGCTCATCCGCTGGTGGGCGATTCCGTCTATGGCGCGGGCACCAGCAGAATTCCAATTGGCCCGACCTATCACCGCCAGGCACTACATGCCCGGCGTCTTGGTTTGATCCACCCGTCCAGCGGCAAACCCATGTTGTGGAAATCGAACATGCCCGAAGATATGGCCGAGTTGATCGATCATGTTCGCACGATGGCTTTTGAGGCGCGGTCGCTCGAAGAAGAGGATGACGAAAATTGGGACGACGAGCTTGAGTGTGGGCCAGAAATTATTTATGCCTACGGTGATGGCGATGAGGCTGAAGACGATATTGAATAACCGGTGTAGCTTCGTTCCTGACTGACCCAAGCCTAACGATGAAAGGGGCTTCACGTCCCGAGTGAGCAGAGGTCAGTCTGTAGGGCATCGAAGTGCCAAAATTACCGTGGCTTGATGAGCCAATGCCGTCTTCTTCCGTCTCGGCGTCATTGCGCACAATCTGTTTCTCCTGTTCAGGCATTTCGCCCTTGACGCAGACTGGGGGCGTTACCAAGTGGCGACCGTGCGCTGGCGTTTGTTTCACCTGCCGGGCAAGGTGGTGCGTCATGCCGGTGCATGGGTGTTAAAGATCGCCACCGAGGCGATTGATTTATTCAGTGCGATCCGGGCGAGGAGCTTCATGCTGGCCCAAGCCATGTCTCCGTAAACAGCGGGT
>CAIWVX010000375.1 GCA_903916205.1 uncultured beta proteobacterium | reverse complement strand
GCCATCGGTTTATTGCCCCAAAGGGAGTTTAGTAATGTCAGAGCTGCTGAAAAATATTGATGCTCGCACCAAACTCGCCGGCACGAACAAGCTGGAGATTTTGTTATTTTCGCTTGGCAAAAATTCCATAACGGGTCGGAGTGAGACTTTCGGTATCAACGTATTCAAAGTTCGTGAAGTCATGCGTACGCCACCGATTACTTCAGCCCCCGAGATGCCTTCATCGGTAGAGGGAATGGTCAGTCTGAGAGGGGCGCTGGTTCCGGTCGTTGATCTAGCTCGTTATGCAAAAGTGGTAACCAATACACCGCGTTCGATAATGATCGTAACTGAATACGCGGGGCATACTCAGGGCTTCTTGGTTGAGTGTGTCGATACAATTCTCCGCCTTGATTGGAGTCAGATGCGCGTTCCACCGGAAATGCTGGTGGCTGAAATGGGCGGGTTGGTCACGGCGGTGACGGAGTTGGCGGATGGGCGTCTGGTGATGATGATGGATGTCGAGAAGGTGCTGTCTGAAACGACGAATTATGATGAAGAAGTTGTGTTCCGTAATATCAAACCGCTCAACAATCCTAAATTTACTGTTTTCTTCGCCGACGATTCTGTGGTTGCCCGCAAGCAGATTTCGCGAACGCTCACCGCCATGAACGTCAAATACGTCGCAGCAATCAATGGCCGTGAAGCATGGGATGAACTACAAAAAGTAGCGGCATACGCTCAGACCAGTGGTCAGAAAATAACCGACTTGATCAGCCTCGTTTTGACCGATGTCGAAATGCCGGAAATGGATGGCTATATTCTGACCAAGAAAATTAAAACGGATCCGCGCTTTGCGGGTGTTCCGGTCATCATGCATTCGTCGTTATCCGGGATGTCGAATCAGCAGCTTGGAAAATCTGTCGGTGTCGATGAATATGTCCCAAAATTCGAAGCTCAGCGACTCTCTGAAACCCTCGCCCGACGTTTGTTGGGTGAGCATTCAGTAGCCCGGCCTAATACCTGAAGCACTGATTTCGTTGGAGTATGGTGATGGCAATGGACTTGGCAGTAAAAGACACAAGTATGCTCGAGAGTGTCGATGCACGAACTCGGTTGGCAGGTTCCAACAAGATGGAAATCTTGCTTTTTTCCTTGGGTACTCGGGAAACGTTTGGAATTAATGTTTTCAAAGTGCGTGAAGTAGGGCGTACACCGCAGATTACTCGGACGCCGAATATGCCACATGGCGTTGAAGGTCTCGTTTCTCTACGAGGTAATGTTATTCCCGTACTCTCACTGGTTAATTTTCTCGATCACCGAGAGGTACCGGTTGAGCGTGGCAAAACCATGATGGTTGCCGAATACTCAAAACGTACCATCGGTTTTCTGGTGCATGAAGTCGACCGTATTATCCGTGTCGATTGGGAAAAAGTTCGGGCCCCAGAAAGCGTTCTGTCGTCAAATGAGGGTCTGATTACCGCCATAACTGAACTTGAAAATGGCACCCTTGTCTCTTTGCTGGATGTCGAGCAAATTCTCGCTAATGCGTTTGGCGAAGCGGTCATTGTGGACATCCCCGCAGCGCACGTCAGTGAAGAAGTCGGTGTATTTTTTGTTGATGACTCAATTGTTGCGCGGCGCAAGATTGCTGAAGTTTTCGATAAACTAGGGGTCAAGCATAAGCACGCCACTAATGGTGCTGAAGCATGGAGTCGTTTGCAGGGATTGGCTGTACATGCCCAGCAAACTGCCTCACCGTTGCGCGACGCGATCCGTCTTATTCTTGTTGATGCAGAAATGCCAGAGATGGACGGTTACGTTTTGACAAAGAACATTAAGGCGGATCACCGGTTTGAAGGCATTCCGGTAATAATGCATTCGTCTTTGTCCTCTGATGCCAATCGGGCGATGGGGCAGGCCGTTGGTGTAGATGCCTATGTCGCAAAGTTCGATGCTGAAATTCTGGCAGATACCTTGCGCCCGATGCTTGAGCGATAAGAAGCAATTGAAGAAGTAAAACAGGAGTAAAGAATGGTTGATCCAAAACTGAGAATTCTGGTTGTCGACGATTTTTCGACGATGCGTCGTATCGTCAGAAACCTACTCAAAGAGTTAGGTTTCACTAATGTTGATGAAGCGGAAGATGGAGCCATTGCGCTTCAGAAATTACAGGCGGGTGGCTTTGAGTTTGTCGTCACCGATTGGAATATGCCTAATCTGGATGGTTTGCAATTGCTACAGGCCATCCGTTCTTCGCCGACCTTGAAACATTTGCCGGTGATGATGATTACGGCAGAAGCTAAAAAAGAAAATATTATTGCAGCGGCGCAGGCGGGTGCTAGCGGATATATTGTGAAACCCTTTACTGCGGCGACTCTCGCGGAGAAGTTGCAGAAAATATTTGACAAGATGGGTGCCTGAAATGGTTGAGGCAAATTCTTCAGGCGATTCGAGCGATCTCGAAGCCTTGTTTGACAGCATTTCGAAGGAATGTGCCCAGGTCTCTCTGGACGTTCCTGCCGTGGTTGCGCCACCCGTTGATACCCCTGCCACCCCTTCATTGATGAAGCAAGCGGTGGAAAGTGACGGGGTAACCGACGACTCCGATGATTTGCAGGCTTTGTTTGATTCCATTTCCGCCTCTAAGCAAGAAGAGACCGCGAAAGCACACAAAAACAACGAAAATAACGCTGACGCCGTAGAGGGTGCATGGCAGGACAAAGTTTTCCAGCAAGTCGGGTTGATGACCCGGCAGTTGCACGACACTTTGGGCAGTTTAGGTTATGACAAACTTCTTGAAAAAACGGTTTCGACTCTCCCTGATACCAAAGATCGTTTAGCCTATATTGCTAATTTGACAGAACAGGCGGCTTGCAAGGTGCTTAACGCCACCGATATTGCTAACCCGCTTCAGGATGAACTTGAAGTCGGCGCTTCCTTGTTGGCTACAAAGTGGGACGCTCTATTCGCTAATAAAATGGGCGTTGAGGATTTCAAACTCTTGGCTTCAGAAACACGGTCATATCTCAAGAGTGCTGTGCCTCAAAGAACGGCGGCAACCAAAGAGCAGTTGCTTGAAATCATGATGGCTCAGGATTTCCAAGACCTGACGGGGCAGGTGATCAAGAAAGTTATTTCAGTTGCGCAAGAAATGGAAGCTCAGCTGATGGGTGTGTTAATTGACACGATGCCGGTTGATAAACGTAACGATAACGTAAATTCGCTACTTAACGGCCCGGTGATAAATGCTGCGGGGCGAACCGATGTTGTTGGAACTCAGCAACAGGTCGATGACTTGCTGGACAGTCTGGGATTCTAGGAGATTCGATATGAGTGATTTTTCCGGAATGGAAGACCTTCTGCAAGATTTTTTGCAAGAAGCCAGCGACCTCCTGTCGGATGTAGACAACAAACTGGTTGATCTTGAAAGAAGCCCTGATGATCGCCGTTTGCTGAATGATATATTTCGCGGCTTCCACACGATCAAGGGCGGGGCAGGTTTTCTTAATGCCACCGAATTGGTGACGCTCTGCCATTTGACGGAGACGCTATTCGACAAGCTTAGAACGGGCGAGATGTCGTTAAACCCAGAGTTAATGGATGCCATCATGGGGGCAACGCAGGATGTCCGCAATATGTTTGGCGAGCTCTCCCAAGGAACCCAGCCTCGTCCAGCTCAGGTGACGGTTATGGCGACGTTACGGGCAGCACTTGCCGGTGAAATAGGGGCCGCTGCGCCCCCTCCTGCCGCCCCAGTGGCTCCGGTGGCCGCCCCCGCACCTAAAGCTTCGCCTCAAGTCGCGGTTTCTTCAGCCATGACTCCTGAAGTGTCAGTTAGTGCCGGTAACGAGCCAGATTGGCAAGCTTTGCATCGTGCTGTAACCAACGTTGCACCGGCTACATCCGCGTCTCAAACGGCCCCACCGGTTGCAGCCCAAAACGAAAAAACAGAGAGTATGACGCCACCTTTTCCTCCGGAGGGACGTCGTGCCACGGATAAGGCTTTCGCGCCAGTAGCCCCAATGGCGGCAGGGCGGCGTGTTGAAGAAAAATCGGCGGCTCGGGACTCAACCATCCGTGTGGATACCGCGCGACTCGATCAGGTATTAAATCTCTCGGGCGAAATTGGCCTGACTAAAAATCGATTGACCAGTCTGAGAGTCGACATTCTTGCAGGTCGAAACGATACGGACACCTTGCATGCGCTTGACCAGGCCGTCAGTCAGCTCGACTTGCTGGTTTCAGATTTGCAGAATTCGGTGATGAAAACCCGGATGCAACCGATCGGGCGCTTGTTCCAGAAATACCCACGCATCGCTCGCGATTTGGCGCGCCAACTAGGAAAAGACGTTGAACTGGCGCTCATCGGTGAAGAAACCGAGGTCGACAAAACGATGATCGAAGATTTGGCTGACCCGTTAGTCCATTTAGTGCGCAATGCGGTTGATCACGGTGTGGAATCGGCAGAGGAGCGACTAGCCGCTGGTAAGCCCGTTAAGAGTATTGTGCGGCTTGAAGCGCGTCAGGAAGGCGATCATATCGTCCTGATTATTGCCGATGATGGTCGCGGCATGAGTCCTGAGCGGATTCGCATGAAGGCGATTGAAAAAGGCATCATCAAAGAAGAAGAAGCCAATACGCTCGATGATCGCCAAAGTCTCAGTCTGATTTTCCTTCCCGGTTTTTCGACGATGGCTCAAGCCTCGGCAGTTTCAGGCCGTGGCGTGGGGATGGATGTGGTTAAAACCAATATCCAGAAACTGAATGGCTCCGTTGAGATACGTTCCGAGCCGGGCACAGGCTCTGTTTTCATCATTTCACTGCCGCTAACTCTGGCGATTCTCCCCGTTCTGCTGGTTCTGCTGGGCGATCAGCCTTTTGCTTTGCCGCTCTCGATGGTTCGTGAGATTCTGCCGATCGACAAGAGCAAAATGCAGGAAGTCGGGGGTAAGGAAACCCTAGTCGTTCGCGGAGAGGTGTTGCCGGTCGTGGCGCTTTCGCGTCTACTGGGTTGGCCGCAACTCCAGATCCCTGAATACGGCGTCTTGATGCAAACATCAGAACGAAGTTTCATTCTTTCGGTTGATAGTTTTGCTGGAAGGGATGATGCGGTGATTAAGTCGCTGGATGATTTTCGACCGCGTGGCGTGGCCGGCGTGACGACACTTTCAAACG
>CAIWVX010000374.1 GCA_903916205.1 uncultured beta proteobacterium | reverse complement strand
GCCACGGCTGATCTAGCGTGCTGCTTCAAGCCGCAGATTGCCTACTTTGCCGCGCACCGCGCCGAGGACCAGCTCGAAGCGCTGATTGCGCACATTCACGCCAATTATCCCGGTATTCCGGTGATTCTCGACGCCAAGCGCGGCGACATCGGCAATACCGCCGAACAATACGCCATCGAAGTTTTCGAGCGTTACCAGGCCGACGCCATCACGGTTAATCCGTACATGGGCCGTGATTCGGTTGATCCGTATCTGGCCTATGCGGACAAGGGCGTGATTCTGCTGTGTCGCACCTCCAACCCCGGAGGCAGCGACCTCCAATTTCTCGATGTTGGTGGTTTGAAACTCTACGAGCATGTCGCCCGAATCATCGCTAATGAATGGAATAGCAACGGCCAATGTGCGCTGGTCGTCGGGGCCACCTTCCCCGGTGAAATCGCTCGCGTGCGTGAAATTGTTGGCGATATGCCACTCTTGGTTCCGGGCATCGGCGCTCAAGGGGGTGACGTTGAGGCCACGCTGAAGGCCGGTCGTACGGCCAATGGCACCGGCTTGATGATCAATTCTTCGCGCGCCATTCTCTATGCCGGCAAGGACGAAAACTTTGCCACTGCCGCTCGCCGCGTCGCACTTGAAACGCGCGATTCAATCAATCGCTATCGCTGATAAAGTGGCTTGATTCGCGGTGCTTTTTTGCGAAGATTCAGGCCCCTTTCTCATTGGACAAGGCTAATTGTTGACTTGCAAAACGAGGCACGTATAATCTCGCCTTCTTTGATGTCGTAAGCCGCTTGGTGCGACACTGAAGGCGCGTAGCTCAGCTGGTTAGAGCATCACCTTGACATGGTGGGGGTCGTTGGTTCGAGTCCAATCGCGCCTACCAAACATTAAAGCCAGAGCGAGTCTCTGGCTTTTCTTATTTCAGAGGTCGAAATATGCCGGTCATTACTTTGCCTGATGGTTCAAAACGTGAATTCGCGCAAGCGGTCACGGTCGCCGAAGTGGCTCAAAGCATTGGCGCCGGGCTGGCCCGGGCGGCTTTGGCGGGCAAGGTTGACGGGCGACTGGTGGACACCTCGTTCCGCATTGATGCGGATGCCCATCTCGGTATCATTACCGACAAAGAGGCTGAAGGCTTGGAAATCATTCGCCATTCAACGGCCCACCTGCTGGCTTATGCCGTTAAGGAACTGTTTCCTGACGCCCAAGTAACCATCGGCCCGAATGTCGAAAATGGTTTTTACTACGACTTCGCCTATACCCGGCCATTTACGCCTGAAGACTTGTTAGCTATAGAAAAGCGCATGGCCGAATTGGCTAAACGCGATTTCCCGATGGTGCGTGAAGTTTGGAAACGAGACGATGCGACGGCGTTTTTCAAGTCCATCGGTGAACACTACAAAGCCGAACTGATTGCGGCGATTCCCGAAGGTCAGGAGGTTTCGCTCTATCGTGAAGGCGACTTCGTCGACCTTTGTCGCGGCCCCCACGCCCCCTCAACCGGTAAGCTCAAGACTTTCAAACTGATGAAGGTCGCCGGGGCGTATTGGCGCGGCGACCAGAATAATGAACAACTGCAACGTATCTACGGCACCGCCTGGGCCAAAAAAGAAGACCAGGACGCTTATCTGCACATGCTGGAAGAAGCCGAGAAACGCGACCATCGCCGCCTCGGCAAGCATCTTGAACTTTTTCATTTGCAGGATGAAGCCCCCGGCATGGTTTTCTGGCATCCCAAAGGCTGGGCGATGTGGCAGCAGGTTGAGCAATATATGCGCCGCGTTTATCAGGAAAATGGCTATCAGGAAGTCAAGTGTCCGCAGATTATCGACCGTAGCCTGTGGGAGAAGTCCGGCCACTGGGAGAACTTCAAAGACAATATGTTCACCACCGAGTCGGAAAAACGTGAATACGCGATTAAGCCGATGAACTGTCCGGGGCACATCCAGATCTTCAATACCGGTCTGCGCAGCTATCGTGATCTCCCTCTGCGTTATGGCGAATTTGGATCATGCCATCGCAATGAACCTTCGGGGGCGCTGCACGGCATCATGCGCGTCCGTGGCTTCACGCAGGATGACGGTCATATTTTTTGCACCGAAGACCAAATTCAGTCCGAAGTGACCGCGTTCAATGCGCTGGTGCGTAAGGTCTATGCTGATTTCGGTTTCCACGACATCGTCGTCAAGCTCGCTTTGCGCCCAGCCAAGCGCGTCGGCTCTGATGATGTCTGGGACAAGGCCGAACAGGCTTTGCGTGAGGCGCTGAAAGCTTCGGGATTGCAATGGGAAGAGTTGCCCGGCGAAGGCGCATTCTACGGCCCAAAAATTGAATTCCACATCAAGGATGCTATTGGTCGCTCCTGGCAGTGCGGGACGGTACAGGTTGATTTTTCGATGCCCCAACGGCTCGGCGCAGAATTTGTCGGCGATGATAATGCCCGCCACACGCCGGTGATGCTGCATCGCGCCATTCTCGGGTCGCTCGAACGCTTTATTGGCATCCTGATTGAAAACTGTGCGGGCGCTATGCCTTTGTGGTTGTCGCCGATGCAAGCCGTGGTGCTGAACATTTCAGAGAATCAATCCGACTACGCGGAAAAAATAACAAAAACGCTACAGAATGCGGGGCTTCGCGTCGAAGCCGATTTGCTCAACGAGAAAATAACCTATAAAATACGCGAACATAGCTTGAACAAGCTGCCCTACCAGATCATTGTCGGTGATAAGGAAATGGCAGCCAGTCTGGTTGCCGTGCGTACACGCGGCGGTCTTGATCTTGGGCAAATGCCGCTTAAGACCCTGATCGAACGACTTCTTGACGAAGTCGCATCGCGAAGTGGCACGGCTTAATTTTTTATTGGAACAAGGAGCGGAACCATCGCACTGCAAAAAGCGCAACGGATTAACGAAGAAATCAACGCCTCTGAAATTCGGCTGGTAGGAGAAGAAGGTGAAGCACTCGGTATTATGAGTGTCAGACAAGCCTTGCAGCTAGCCGAGGAAGCTGGAGTTGATCTGGTTGAGATTGCACCGATGGCGCAACCACCAGTTTGCCGAATCATGGATTATGGCAAATTCAAATATCAAGAACAGAAGCGGCAGCATGAGCAAAAGCTCAAGCAAAAGCAGGTTCAGGTCAAAGAAGTCAAGTTTCGTCCAGGTACCGACGAAAATGACTACCAGATCAAACTACGTAATATGACGCGCTTTTTGCAGGACGACGATAAGGTCAAAGTCACATTGCGTTTTCGTGGTCGAGAAATGGCCCACCAAGAAATCGGTATGCGCCAGATCGAACGGATCAGGACTGATCTTCAGGATTTTGCCGCCGTCGAGCAGATGCCAAAAATGGAAGGCCGTCAGATGGTCATGGTTCTGACGCCGAACAAGAAAAAGTAGTTTTTGTTGTTTGTCGTTGCAGCACCCACAAGTGGTTTCAGGTTCAAAGTACTCTCGTCGGGAGACACCTGCTGCCATGTTATAACTAGGAGCATTCAATGCCCAAAATGAAGACT
>CAIWVX010000373.1 GCA_903916205.1 uncultured beta proteobacterium | reverse complement strand
GCGCTCAGATTGAGGAAGCGACCTCCGATTACGACAAAGAGAAGTTGCAAGAACGCGTAGCCAAGCTGGCCGGCGGTGTTGCTCTGATCAAAGTTGGCGCGGCCACAGAAGTTGAAATGAAAGAGAAAAAAGCGCGTGTTGAAGATGCATTGCACGCTACCCGCGCGGCCGTTGAAGAAGGCATTGTTCCCGGCGGCGGCGTCGCTCTACTGCGTGCTCGTGTAGCACTGGCAACGCTCAAGGGCGACAATCATGACCAAGACGCCGGCATCAAAATCGTTCTGCGTGCCATGGAACAGCCGTTACGCGAAATCGTTGCCAATGCGGGCGAAGAGCCTTCCGTCGTAGTCAATGCCGTGGTCAATGGCAAAGGCAACTTCGGTTACAACGCAGCCACCGGTGAGTACGGTGACATGGTTGAAATGGGCGTTCTCGACCCAACCAAGGTCACGCGTACGGCACTGCAAAATGCCGCTTCGATTGCTGGCCTGATGCTAACTACCGACTGCATGGTCGCCGAACTGGCTGAAGACAAGCCCGCTGGCGGCGGTATGGGCGGTGGCATGGGCGGTATGGGAGGTATGGGCGGCATGGATATGGGCATGTAATCAATCGGCAGATCATGCCAGATTGAGCCTATCTGCTCACAAAACCCCTGCCCGGCGTTGCTCGGCAGGGGTTTTATTTTGTGCAAAACGAATTGGAGTCGCGAATATTGCGCCACAAAATGGTGGCACAATAGCCCCTAATTTGTCGCCACCAAAACGACATGGGTGCGGCCAAGGGCGAGACTACGAGATGTAAAAATGGTGAGGAGTATCCGGTGCAGTTTCAGATACTCCCCGAGTTCAAGCCGAACAAGAACTCCAGTGACCATAAAAGAGCAACGTCGTTATTTTATGCCCAATGGCTTACAGATGACTTACGCTCCGAGAGGTTTTATGCGCATATTACTTGCCGAAGATGACCGGATTATCGCTGACGGATTAGGGCGTTCTTTGCGCCAAGGCGGCTATGCTGTTGATTGGGTTGACAATGGAGCGGATGCCGATAACGCACTGACGAGTGGCACCTACGACCTCGTTATTCTCGATTTGGGCTTACCGAAACTCTCAGGACTCGATGTGCTGCGTCGTCTGCGCACCCGCAAATCAAAGTTGCCGGTATTGATCCTCACCGCGCTGGACGGTACAAATGATCGCGTTAAAGGTCTGGACTTAGGGGCGGACGATTACATGGCGAAACCTTTTGAGTTGCCGGAGCTTGAAGCCCGTGTAAGAGCACTGACACGACGCTCAACGGGAACGACGCCAGTCATTGAATTTGGTTCGCTGACTTTCGATCAAACGGATCGCTGTGCGCTAATTAAGGGTGAAATGCTTGATTTATCCGCGCGAGAACTGGGTTTGTTGGAAATTTTAATATCGAGAGCCGGACGCTTGGTCAGCAAGGATCAATTGGTCGAACATTTGTGCGAATGGGGTGAGGAAGTCAGTCACAACGCCATTGAAGTGTATGTGCACCGACTACGCAAAAAAATTGAATCAAGTGGCGTAACCATTACGACGGTTCGGGGGCTCGGGTATTGCTTTGAAAAATCCGCTCAAAAAGACAAATCCTGACATCCAGCGCTCGTTATTTGGCGAAATTCTGGACTGGATGCTGGCGCCACTGCTTTTTGTCTGGCCGATTAGCATTGCCGTAACGCATTATTTCGCAACCAGCGTCGCCAATTTTCCTTATGACCAAACCTTGCGCGAACAGGTTGCGGCTATTTCACGCCAAGTAAAATTAGTCGAAGGCAAACCGCAGATTTCCTTACCCGGATCGGCTCGCGCTTTGTTGCGCGCGGATGACTTAGATAGCGTTTATTTCCATGTTCTGGGAAAAAACGGGCAATTAATCGCGGGCGATCTTGAACTCCCTTCGCTCGCAGTCGGGCAAGCGCCAGAACATCCCGAACCCGGCGAAGTCTATTTCCGCGATGATGACTATAAAGGGCAGGATTTGCGGATTGCCTTCATGTTCATTGGAGAGACAGACGCGCCACGTGAAAACTGGGTTCTGGTTGAGGTCGGCGAAACGTTGGAAAAACGCTCACAACTCTCCAATAAAATTATTGCCAGCGTTATTCTTCCTCAGTTTGTAATCATCCCCTTGGCCGTCATCCTTGTCTGGTTTGGGCTTTCACAGGGATTACGCCCATTGACCCGACTTCGAGAACGCATTGAAACACGCCGTGAAGCAGATTTGTCACCCATTGCGACCGGACGTGTTCCAGAAGAATTACAACCATTAACCGAAGCTTTCAACGCCATGTTGGCGAGAATGCGGCACAACATGGATGCACAACACCGTTTTGTTTCCGATGCCGCGCATCAAATGCGCACCCCCCTCACCGGTCTCAAAATGCAAGCGCAACTGGCGATGCGTGAGAACGATCCGGGGCAATTGCGTTACGCCCTGCAAAACATTTCGGTCAGTGTTGATCGCGCCTCGCATCTCGTAAACCAAATGCTCTCATTGGCCCGTGCAGAAGCCAGCGAACACTCTGAACAAGCCTTACTTCCGGTTGATCTAGACAATCTTCTACACGAAATTGTTGAAACTTGGGTTCATCGTGCGATGTCCCGTCGGATCGACCTCGGCTATGAACCAGCAGGGCCGTTATACATTCTCGGCAACACATTTCTGCTGCGTGAAATGATTAATAACCTCCTCGACAATGCTTTGCGCTACACCGCTGACGAAGGTTGCGTGACGGCCCGAGTCCTTGCACAAGAGAATTTTGTGCTACTTGAAATTGAAGATAACGGAATCGGAATAGCCGACTCCGAAGCGCACAGAGTATTTGACCGTTTTTATCGGGTAGAGGACACGGGGGTTGAAGGTAGCGGGCTAGGCTTAGCCATTGTCCGGGAAATTGCCGAACTGCACAAAGCCGCGGCAAGTCTGCGACCCCATGCGATGGACGCCGCAGGAGAACGCACGCCAGGATCAATTGCCCGTGTCGTATTCCCTGTGTGCCGCATGTCTCAACAAGTTTTCGAGAGTCATGCGGGTAGTCGTATGAGCTAACTGTGGTCGTTCGTGAGGTCGCACATTGTTAGCTAGATACTAGAGCACAGTGGGCTTATATATACCATAGACTTAAAAACACCACAGGTGCGGCAGGCACCGCCGGTTCAACAGGCACCACGGGTTCGACAGACACTGCCGGTGCAACAGGCATCGCAGGTTTAACAGGCACTGCAGGTTCAACTGACACCGCCGGTGTAACAGGCATCGCAGGTTTAACCGATACCGCCGGTGCAACAGGCATCGCAGGTTCAACTGACACCGCCGGTGCAATAGGCATCGCAGGTTTAACCGATACCGCCGGTGCGACAGGCATCGCAGATTCAACCGATACCGCCGGTGCAACAGGCATCGCAGGTTCAACTGACACCGCCGGTGCAATAGGCATCGCAGGTTTAACCG
>CAIWVX010000372.1 GCA_903916205.1 uncultured beta proteobacterium | reverse complement strand
CGCTCTTTTTGTCTGTTCCAAGCAGGGCGGATACCCCCGGCAATGACGCTGTGGTGGCCGATAAATCAGCGGATTTGGGCATGAAACCTATCGGCGGCGTCAAGGTGAGGCTTAAATTAGCCCGCTGCGCCCAGTCGCGTAACGCCAAACTGGCTTCATTAAAAGCGATCAGCGAGGGTAAGGTTTTTCGGGGAAGAATCGGCTTGGCCTGGGTGGATTGCGTCAGGGCTTCACCGTCGTCTTGCAGAACTGCGCCGTCCGGTAAGCGCCCTACACTGGCCCCGTTACCGCGTTTCCGGTGAATGGTCGTAGTTTCCGGGGAGCATAAAAAACGCTCCATGATCCAGCCCCTATCGGATAACCGTGAGGCGTACAAAACGTTACGGCAAGCCGCTAAAAAGTCACTCGGAAACGGTAGGGTCAATAACGGCTTCAGGGCCAGATTCAGTTCGTCCTCTTGCGCCGTACGATTTTGCTGTTTGAGCGCCTCTCTCTTTTGGTTAATGAGCCGAGCGTTTTCTTGTTGCGTGAACGCGTCGTACCAGAAATAGACGCCAACCAAGGCCGCAAGGAGGCTTACCGTCAAACCACCGGTAATCCATCGCGTGCGGTTATCGGACGTTGAGACTTTAATGGATTTAACCCAAGTCGGCGTTGCCGACTGATTTTGCAAAAGGCTTTGCAATAACTCGATATCGCCTTCGACGTATTTCCAGTCGGCATACGATTGATGGACGCTTTGTGCCTCCGCAATTTCTTCCTTGCTGCCAATGACATCACCGCCGGGTAAAATGGAGTGCTGATCGCGAACAGCAATATACCAATACAGATTATCTTCGGCAGAAATCTCAAAAACACCCAGCCAAGGCTGTATCTTGGCCTCCGCCAGCCGTGCCGCAAGGCTTTCTAGTTTCTTGGGGATTTTAGGCGCGAGGTCATCACAAAACCCACACTGAAGCGCTGTACCGGTGCGTAAGGCATACCAGTTTGCGTTATAGCGTTCGGCATCGCTGATCATATCGGCTTTGTCGGGTTTGTCGGTGTAGCTGACCCAACGCATCCCGGCAAGGTACAGGGTGTCACCAATCTGGATAATCCGGCTCATTGGCTTAGCGCCCCATCATGGGTACAGGCATTGAGGCATTCCCAAGTTGGGAATTTTGCAAGTCAGGAGAGGCCGCAAACGACAGCGCAATCACGGTTTTCTTGCTCGATGAACTCTCAACGAGAACTTGATTCGCCTCAATGCTTTTGACCCGACCAAGGCCCGGAATGGTGTCGCCCGTGCGCACTACCAAGGTGGCGCCCTCGGCGGTTTGCAGCGTTGCGGAGGGGCGATCTTTTTGACCCGAGACCATGAGGATTTGCGTTCCGTGTCCGCCGCTGCCGGTGCGAGCGGACCCGGTGCCCACATTGCGCGATAAGGGGATCGGCGAGCTATCCAGTGGATTCGATGCGCCATTGATCGACGGCACGATGTTCATTTTGTTGCTCAGCTCGAAGTTTTTGACGCGCTCCTGGAGAAGGGCATTTTCGGCTCGCAGTTGATCCAGCTCTTCCGTGCCAGAAATACGAATCGCTTTGGCCTCTTCGGCAACGGCGTAAGGGGCCATGAGGTAGACCAAGGTGCCGAACAACAGCGAGAGCGAGAGTCGGGGTGTATTTTTCATAAAAATCCTTAGAGAATTTTGGCGCTGACGATGATGGCCAGCATTTGTTTGCTGGCCGATCCACTGAATCCACCGCCAAACGCCGGATTGAATGCCGAAAATAGACCGGAGTTATTTTGAGCACCGGTCTCGTGCTGCAAACTCGTTAGCAACAAGGCATCACCGGGCGTGAGCGAGACCGGTTGCTCGAATTTGTAGCTGTCAATATTGGTCGTCTGGACGTAACTCCCGTTTTGCGGGACGGTCTTTGTAAAACCGTTGTTGACCGAGTTGGTAATCTTCATTTCCAAGATCACCTTGCCATTGACGATATTCGGGACAAACAAGGCCGTAAATCCAGTCGTCAAGTTGCACAGAACAATGGATGTGGTCGTTCCGACATTGACCGTCTGGTTGCTATCGACTTTGCAGATGTAGCCTTGTGAATTGGCGAGCTGCATTGGGACGGGGTGGGCGTTGAGCGCAAGTACCGTTTGATTCATGGTTTCGGTCACTTCACCGACGGTACTTAGCGCGTTATACGCCGCCGTCGATCCCGTCCAGGCGTTATTTCCGGCAGGCGTAAGCTTCAAGGTCGCCGCGACGGTGCCTGAAGCAATAGAGGGCGCTTGTGGCCCAGATAACGTCCCGGAAAGCGAGCCTGACTTGAAAATTACACTGGGATCCCAGCTGTAATGATCCTCATTAACCACCTTGACACTGAACATGCGCACCGTGATGGCCACTTGCTGCGAAAACTTTTCGTTTTGCTGCCGTGCCCATTGCTCAACTTGCCGCACTTGCCCCGGTGTTCCGGTGACCGTGATCGATCCGCTCGACGGATTCGTGGTGACTTGCGCCCCACCGCCGACGGTCTTCGCCGTTTTTTCAAGATCAGCCCAGAGATCAAAGGTATAAACACTCGTGTTGTTGGTGTTGCTTGAATTGCTGGTGTTGCCCGCCGCACCCGTTCCGCCGCTACCGCCGCCGGTGCTATTGTTCGTGGAGATGCTCTCCGTGCCCGTGAATTTTTGCGAAGGCGCGGCAAGATAAAAGGTTTTGGTGAGCCTCAAGAAAAAAACAATCCGGCCATTATCAATGCGCCACCAGCCACCCGCCTTGTTGGCGGCTACATCCAAAAGCCCGGAAAGCTTGCCTTCATAATTGATTTTCATGCGCCACAAACTCTCTCGATTCTGGAGCGCTGTTTGCCCCGTCATCGGGAAAGCCGACGCTGAATTGATCGGCAGGGCGGACGCCGTCGTATTACCTTGCGACGTTGGCAATCCGCTGCTTGTGCTCGGCAAGGTTTGCATTTCCGAAATGTCGACCGACAAACCGGTTTGCTGGCTGACCCACGAGGCCACATCCGAAAGGCTGACGGCTTGCGTCGGATGGTAGGTAAATTCTTTTTCCAGAATAGGCAGGGTGGCCGGTGCAATGGACACTTGCGCACCCGCTAACCAAGCCCCGTCACGGACAGTCACCACGGGGACCGAATCCTTGGTATTGACTTGCGCCTGGCGTATCTGCTCTTTGGTCGACGTATGTAATTCCTTGGCTAACCTTGAACTACTGCACGCCGTCATCACCACCGAAAAAGACAGG
>CAIWVX010000371.1 GCA_903916205.1 uncultured beta proteobacterium | reverse complement strand
TTCATCATTTCTTGCTCCCCCTAGCGGCTTGTTCCGCCTTTTTCTTGGCAGCAAGCTCACTCTCATCAAGGTAACGAAAGGTTTTGGTCACGGCATCCATGACCAAACTTCCATCCTTTGACTGAGGGTTGGCAACGATTGAAATATTGTTCAAGGTTACAATTCTTGAGAGTCTGCCGATGTCGCCAGCAAACGCGCCGAAATCATGGTAACTCCCGGTCAGACGGACATTGATGGGCAACTCGGCATAAAAATCCTTGCTAATCTCTTGCCCCGGCTTAAACAGTTCAAACTGTAAGCCTCGCCCCAAGCCTGACTGGTTGATTTCGATCAACAACGACTCAAGTTCTGATTTATTCGGCAACTGCTTCAGCAATGCGCCGAATGAACGATCAATTTCACTCAATTGCTGGGTGTATAAATCAAGATTGACCGCTTGGTTTTTTTTGACAACGAATTCTTCTTTGAATCTTGTTTCGTCCAATTGATGCACGGCAAGACGGTCTAATTGATCGCTCCAAACAAACCACCAGCCAAACGCCAAAATCGCCAAAAACAAACCAATCAACAGGGTTATGCGCGGCACAATAGGCCAAGTACCCACATCCTGATGATTCAAGTTGCGAAAATCGTTTAGGAGCGCATTAACATCAATTTTTGCAATAGTAGGCGATTTCATTTCTTGCCCCCATCGGCAACGAGGTCGCGCTTAAGCGAAACAGTCATGTTAAATTCGTTGAGACGACGCTTATCCACCATAACCGCTTTGATTTCTACCAATTGCGGATTTTCAAGCCACAGAGAGGCTTCAATATTGCGCATCAAAGCAGAAACCCTAGCATTCGACTGGGCATACCCACTGAGATGAACTTTGACGCCCTCCTGCTTAACTGAACGGACATAAATGCCTTCTGGCATTTGTTTGACCAATTCGCTCAATAAGCGAACCGCCTCTGCTCGATCACGTTGCAAGGATTCAATAATCTGTTTACGCGCAAGCAGCGCTTGAGTTTGTTCTTTAAGTCGTTTGATCTGATCAATCTGCTTATCCAGTGCAACAATTTCTTTTTTCAGGAAATTATTTTTAGCCTCCTGAGAAGAGATATATCCGGCAATCACGGTATAGCCTAAAAATAGCACCAGCCCGGCGAAAACCGACACCATGCCGAGCAAAGCGTAAAACTGATGGCGTCTGGCGCGTCGTTTTTCTTCGCGATGAGGCAGAAGATTGATGCGAATCATGCGTCGAACCGCCTCAGCGCAAGGCCACATGCCGTCATCAATGACGAAGCATCGGACAGCAATTTTTTGGCATTGACTCGGTCAGAGAGAAGCATATGAGCGAACGGGTTAGCAATAATCGTATTGATTTGCGTTCTGCTCGCCACGACTTCAGCGGCCCCCGGAAGAATAGCGCAGCCGCCAGAAAGAACAATGTGATCGACATGCGTAAACTGCGTTGACGTAAAGAAGAACTGCAACGCACGAGAGACTTCAAGCGCCATGCTCTCAATAAACGGTTGAAGGAGTTCGGCTTCGTAATTTTCAGGAAGATTATTTCGTCGTTTTTCGCCTTCAGCCTCTTCGAAAGACAGGTTAAAAAAGCGAGCAATATCCTGTGTTAGCTGGTTTCCACCAAAGGCTTGCTCACGAACATAAAGTTGAATGCCATGACGTATCAGTGTCAGATTCATGGCATTGGCACCCACATCAACCAAGGCGACAATCTGATTGTTACCGTTACCGGGAAGGTATTTTTCAATCAATTCAAAGGATGAAAATACAGCGTAAGACTCAACATCCATGACCACCGGCTTCAACCCCGCAGACTCAACAACCGCCACCCGATCTTCGACTTTTTCTTTCCGCGAAGCCGCAATCAGAACTTCGATTTCATCGGATGAAAAGGGGGATGGCCCGACAATCTGAAAATCAAGATTAACCTCGTCAAGCGCAAAAGGGATGTACTGATTTGCTTCAGACTCAACCTGAAGTTCTAGCGCTTCCTCGCGCTGCCCAGCTAAAACAATAATTTTTTTTGTGATGACGTGCGCTGCGGGCAACGCTATAGCCACCTGTCGCGTTGAGGTCGCTAACTTTTTCCAGGCGCGACGCACCGATTCGGCGGCGGCCTCTAAATTGACAATATTGCCGTCGGCAACCACGTCTCTTGGCAAGGCTTCAATCGTGTAGCGTTCAACGCGGTAACCGTTCCTGCCGTCACTCGCCAGTTCCACCATCTTGACCGATGATGACCCGATATCAAGTCCGATCAAAGAACGGGCTTTAGGATTGAAGATTGAAAAATCGAGTTGCAAAATGTCCCCGCTTTGATAAAAAACCCTTGAATATTTGGTAGTTAGGGAACGTATAGGCAATCTGCTTTAGATGCTAGCAACAACAATAAAGCATGTAAAGCAATTTGTCACACACGGGCAGACGGCCTGCCATACTTCGCTATGCCGCGTTTATAATGGCGCAATATTCTTCTCTTCGGACTTCCCTTGCCTGCCGTTTCCCGCTGGATTCTTTATCCCATTTTTTTCGTTGTCGGGCTGGTCGCTATGGCCGTTGCCTTGGCCGCTGTGATTCTGATACTGACCTATCCGAATCTACCTTCGCTCGAGATTCTGACCGACTATCGTCCCAAAATCCCCTTGCGTGTTTATACCGCCGACGGTTTTTTGATTGGTGAATTCGGCGAAGAGCGCCGCGCCGTGGTCGCCATTCAAGAGGTTCCCAATGTGATGAAGCAAGCCATACTGGCGGCGGAAGACGAACGTTTTTACCAACATAAAGGGGTGGATGCCCAAGGGATTGCACGCGCCGTGCTGAGCAACCTGACCGGTGGCGGCAAGCGTCAAGGCGCTTCAACCATTACCCAACAAGTCGCCAAGAACTTTTTTCTTTCCTCAGAAAAAACCTATGCGCGAAAACTATATGAAGCCTTACTGTCGTTCAAAATAGAAAATAACCTCAGCAAAGATCAGATTCTCGAGCTTTATATCAATCAGATTTATCTCGGACAACGCGCTTACGGCTTTGGTGCGGCAGCGCAAATTTATTTTGGCAAATCACTCAAGGAACTCAGTACCGCAGAGGCCGCCATGCTGGC